>JAVBTP010000020.1:0-3583 GCA_031556115.1 Candidatus Adiutricaceae bacterium | reverse complement strand
CAAAGCCCGAAATCACTGGACTTCCGCCGCCGAGAACCGACTTCGCCAACTGCCGGGTTACTATCCGCGGGTGTTTGACCGGTGACGGTCAAAGCCGGGGTCAAGTTCCGAGGTATTTTAGTACGAACGGCGGCCCCCGGCAAGTTTTTTCCCCTCTCCGCCAAAACGCTCCAATCATAATGGGAAGCGCCCGGCTCTGGCTTTTTTTCCCAAAAACGGTATAATGGTTCCATGAAAGACGTGTTTAAACATCAGATCGCGGTGGACCCCAAGGGCCTGGCCCGTTACTTCACGGCCCTGGCCGAGGCGGTGGAAGAGGGGCGCCTGCCATTGACCGAAGGGGAGCGAAGCGTGTTGCTTCATCCGCGCGGCCTGATCGATCTCGGATTCAAGGCGCGCCGAAAAAACGGACGCGGCCGGGTGCTTTTGGAAATCACCTGGGCCGAGGAGGAACCCGACTGGCCCCTGTTGGGCGATCCCGGCCCCGACTCATGACTTCCCTATCCCCCCGAAGCCCGGCCGAGGCGGCCGGCGCCCCGCTCAAAATCCTGCAGGGAGACCTGAAGCTTCTCCTGGCCGAGCTTGAACAGTACTTGGACCAGGTGCGGGGCTATCTGGCCGACCCTTCTTCCAGCACCATGGAGGACCTGCGGCAAAAGCTGGCCTATGTGGCCAATTTGGCCCTATTGGTGCGCAATCAGAACTACGACCTGGAAAAAGAAGGGGTCGACGAGGCCGGCCGGCGGCTCCATCACGGCCTGGCCGCCATTACCGGACGCCTCCACCGCATTGGCGAATTGGCTTTGAATGTGGCCCGCCAGTTCGGCCACCTCAGCCAGCCGGGGTTTCTGGCCGACTACGGCCTGGATGATTTTTTTGACGAGATCGACCAGGGGCTGGCCATGATCCGCCCGGCCCTGGAACAGCGCAAGATCAAGCCGGTGGTCCGCCTCTGCCAGGTGGAGGAAAGACTGGACGCCCATTACGCCGAACGTTTCGCCCGCCTCATCAGGGAACTGGACGCCGGCCGGGGGCGGCCGGGCGATCGGGTCACCACGTTGATGATTGTCCATTATCTGGAACGTATCGGCGATATCCTGCTGGAAATCGGCGAGGAGATGATCCACATCTTCCTGGGCGAGAACCTGAAGTTCTCCCAGTACCAGGCCCTGTCGCAGGCCTTGAAGGCCACCGGCCGGGACACCAAACCCATGGACGCTCCCGGCGGCTTCCACTCCATCTGGAGCGGCCGCTCGGGCTGCCGCATCGGGGTGGTGGGCGGCGACGGTTTTCTCGACGGGGAGGTGGGGGAAGTGGGCGGCGAACCGGTCATCTTCAAACACGGGCCGGCCGGCACATTGGAAAAAGAGCGGGACAGCCTGGAGACCTGGCACAGTCTCTGGCCGGGTCTGCCGCCGGCCGTGCGGGCTTTCGTGCCCGGCGAGGGCGGGGCCGAGGCCGCCCTGGTGCTGGAGTTCATTCCCGGTTCCACCCTCAAGGACATGTTCCTGACCGCGAGCGGTTCGGAGGCCCGGGACGAACTCACCGGCGCCCTGAATCTCATGGCCGGGATCTGGCGGGAAACGCGGGTGGAGGAAGAGGCCCGGGCCGGGTTCGTGCGCCAGGCCGAAAAGCGGCTGGGGCCGGTGCGGACCCTGTATCCGGATCTGGTTAATTTTAAAGGATCCGTCGGGTGCCTGGCCGTGCCGTCTTTGGCGGACTTGATGGGCCGGGCCGCCACCTTCGAACGGGATCTGGCCGCGCCCTTCACCGTGCGCATCCACGGCGACTTCAATCTCGGCAATATCATGCGCGACCAGAACAAAGGCATCTATCGGTTTATCGACCTCCACCGCAGCCGCCTGTCCGACTACGCCCAGGATCTGTCGGTGAGGATCCTGTCCATTCTGCGCCTGCCCCTGGCCGGGGCCGGAGAGCGGGACCGGCTGGCCCGCGCGGCCCGCCTGGTCTGGACTTTCGCCCTGGATTTCGCCTCCGCCAACCATGATCAAACCATCGAGGCCCGGCTGACCTTCGGCCTGGCCCGTTCCTACCTCACCAGCGCCCGCTTCGAGCCCCGCCGGAGCGCGGCCGCCCGATTTCTCGGCTACTCCCGCCACCTCTGGGAAACGCTGGTGGATTACGGCCGGTCCGGCCGCCCCTGGGCGGATTTCAAGTTGGACCGTCGGGCCCTGTACGTGTAGGCCGCCATCGGTCCCCTCGCCGCCTTTGAGGTTCTGTCGCTGCAAATCATCGCTGAAAATCAAACTGGACAAAAAATTTCGTTTCGGATAATATAAAGATTTGGTTAGATAAAAATCGATACGGCCAGCTTTCGGTGCGGCCTTCGACAACCGATTTGATTGACAAATTCCAGTCAGTATATGCCGGCGACGGCTCTCGGCCGTCTTGGAATCGCTCGGGTCTTGGTCCGGGGCGTCAGCCAGGCGCCATCGCTCCTTTACCCGGCCCTCAATAACCGATGGGAGGCAGTATGTATAAAATCGTCAAACGCCAGGAGATGGCCCAGGGGACCGTGGTCCTCAATGAAGTCGAAGCCCCGCAAATCGCCCGCAAGGCCCGGCCCGGCCAGTTCGTCATCTTAAGGGCCAACGAAACCGGGGAAAGAGTGCCCCTGACCATGGCCGATACGAACGTGGAAAAGGGCACCATCACCATCATCTACCAGGTGGTCGGCAAGTCCACCAAGCTGTTTCGCGATCTGCAGGTGGGGGAGGCCTATCTGGACGTGGCCGGCCCGCTGGGCCAGCCCACCCATATTGAAAAGCTTCCCGGCCTGGTGCTGGTCGTCGGCGGCGGCACGGGCGTGGCCGTGGTCCACAACATCGCCAAGGGGTTCAAGGCGGCCGGCAACAGGGTGATCTCCATCATGGGGGCCCGCACCAAAGATCTCCTCATTCTGGAGGATATGATGGCCGCCGCCTCCGACAAGCTCGAGGTCTGCACCGACGACGGCAGTTACGGCCACCACGGGTTCGTCACCAATGTCCTGAAAAACTACCTCGAGGGCGGGGAGAAGATCAGCGAGGTGGTCTGCGCCGGCCCGGCTCCCATGATGCGTTTCGTCTCCAAGATGACCGCCGAGTACCACATCCCCACTCTGGTGAGTCTGAACGCCATCATGATCGACGCCACCGGCATGTGCGGTTGCTGCCGGGTGTCCATCGGCGGGGAAACCAAATTCACCTGCGTCGACGGCCCCGAATTTGACGCCCACAAAGTGGATTGGGATGAATTCATGCAGCGTCTGACGGCCTACCGCCCCCAGGAATTCATTTCCGCCGAACAGTATGATGCCCACCACCCTTGCAAAATCGGCCGCGACCGCTGAGCCGGTCTCCCGGAGGTGATGAATATGAGCGAAGAAAAAATTCCCCGTCAATCCATGCCTGAGCAGCCCGCTCAGGAGCGCCGCCACAATTTCCGTGAAGTCCCCTTAGGCTACGCTCCGGATACGGCCAAAAAGGAAGCCAGCCGCTGCATCCAGTGCAAAAAGCCTGGCTGCGTCGAAGGCTGCCCGGTGGGCATCGACATCCCCGGCTTCATCCTCCCCATCCGCGAA
>JAVBTP010000288.1:0-3797 GCA_031556115.1 Candidatus Adiutricaceae bacterium | reverse complement strand
ACCCCGCCACTCCCGCCGCCGCCCCGGGCGGTGGGGGGGGTTTGGGGGTGGGGGCGGGGGGGTTGGGGGGGGGGGGGGGGGCGGGGCCCGCCCCCCCCCTCTTCAACGCGAACCGCTCCGCCGCCTGGCGGATCGTTTTTTTCGGCAGCGCCGAATTTTCCCTGCCCGCCTTGGAGGCCCTGGCCCAGGGGCCGGACCAGGTGGTTTTGGTGGTCACGCCCCCGCCGGCTCCGGCCGGTCGGGGCCGCCAGCTCACCCCCTCGCCGGTGGCCGAACTGGCCGATCGCCTGGGTCTGCCCCGGCTGGAAGCCAAGTCGGTCCGTTCGGCGGAAACCATTGAAGCGATCAGGGCCGTCCGGCCAGATCTTTTGGTGGTGGCCGCGTTCGGCGGTTTTTTGCCCTCCGCGCTTTTGGAGATGTGCCCGTATCCGCCCCTGAACCTCCACCCCTCCCTTCTGCCCCGACATCGGGGCGCGGCGCCCGTGAACTGGAGCCTGATCCACGGCGATGAGGAAGTGGGCCTGTCCGTCATTTTTCTGGAAAAGGAAATGGACGCCGGCCCCATTCTTCGCCAGCGGGCCGTGGCGGTGGATTGCCCGGACTGCGCGGGAGTTTGGGAAAAGCGCCTGGCCCGGATCGGGGCCGAAGAACTGCTGGGGGCCATCGCCGACCTCAAGGCAGGGGTCTGCCGTTTTATTCCCCAGAACCATGCCCAGGCCACGGTCAATCGCCTGTTGTGCAAAGCGGACGGGCAGGTGGATTTCACCCTGCCGGCCGACCGGCTGGCCGGCCTGATCAACGGGGTCGACCCCTGGCCCGGCGCTCAGACCATGTTTCAGGGAAAACTGATAAAGATCTTTGGCGCGGCCTCGACAGGCCGGCCGGTTGGGCCATCAGGCGGGCCGGCGGCGGATTGTCTCTGCCCAGGTCGAGTTCTGGGGCTGGATGACCAGGGCCGCCTGTTGGTGGCCACCGGCGACGGGGTTCTGGCCCTGGCCGAGTTGCAGCCGGAAGGGAAAAAGAGACTGTCGGCGGCCGACTTTCTGCGGGGCTACCGGCCGGAGAAACTGGGATGAAAAAACGTTTTCCACCAGCCCCTCGTTCCGCTCCCGCCCGACCCCAACGTGGCCAACGCGATCAAGGCCATGAACTGACCGCCAACCCCCGCCTGGCCGCCTTTCGGGTGCTGAAAGACGCGGCCGACGAAGGCCTGCCGCCGGAAGAGGGCCTGGCCAGACACGGCCTTTTGCTGAGCCCCAAGGATTTGGGCCTGGCCACCGCGTTGGTGTATGAGGTTCTGCGCCACCGGGCGTTTTTGGACTGGCTCATGGCCAGCCGCCTCACCGCCGGCCGGGCCTCGCCGGACCTGGCTCTGGCGCTGGAGCTGGGCCTGGCCCAATTGATTTTCTTCGACCGCCTGGGCGACCACGCCGTGGTGGCGGAGACGGTGAACGTGGCCAAGGCCGTGCTCCCCGGCCGCCAAGGGCTGGTGAACGCCGTCTTGCGCGGCCTGTTGCGCGATCGCGAGGCCGGGCTGAACTGGCCGCCGATGCCCCCGGCCAGCGGCGACCTGACGGCCGACCTGGCTTTGCGGCACAGCTATCAGAAATGGTTTGTCAAAAAACTTCTCCAGCGGTTGGATCCGGCGGAGGCCGAAGCCCTGTTGGCCGCCGGCAACCAGGCCACCCCGCCGACCTTGCGCATCAATCCCCGGCGCGGCCTCAGGGCGGAAATACAAAAGCGGCTGCCCTTTGAAACCAGCCCCACGGCCCTTTCCCCCTGGGGCCTCAAAAGCGCCGCCTTCGCCGGCCGGCCCGAAGACTGGCCGGGCTTCGCCGACGGCTGTTTCGCCATTCAGGACGAAGCCTCCCAGTTGGTCGGCCTTCTGGCCGGCGGCCTCCCTCCCCGCCCGGCTATTTTGGACACCTGCGCCGGCCTGGGGGGCAAGGCCCTCCACCTGGCGGCCCTCCACTCCGAGGCCGCGGTCATCGCCCTCGATAAAGACGCGGCCAAACTGGACGTCCTGCGAAAAGAGGCTGACCGCCTGGGCGTGGAAAATATCCGGACCCAGGCCCGCGATCTGCTCATCCGGCCGCCGGCCTCGGCTGATTTCGACTTGGTGCTGGTGGACGCGCCCTGCACCGGGTCCGGGGTCATCCGCCGCCGGCCGGATTTGAAATGGAATAAAACCGAAGATGATGTGGTCCGCCTGGCCGAGCTGCAAGCGGCCCTTTTGGCCGCCGCCTCCCGGGCGGTCAAGCCGGGGGGACGGCTGATCTATGGCGTGTGCAGTTTTCAGCGGGAAGAGGGGCCGGATCGGGTCAAGGCTTTTCTGGCCGGTCGTTCCGATTTCACCATCGCGCCGCCGACGCTCTGGCCCGAGGCCCTGCGGCCCCTTTTGGGCAACGAAGGCTTGGCTCTCTGGCCGCATCGCCACGGCACGGACGGTTTTTTCTGGGCCATGCTGCTAAAGAAGAACTGACACCAAAAACCGGCCGAGACCTCGAAGGTTTCAGCCGGTTCGGTTTTCAGAGCGTTTTACAAGGCATCGGTCTTGAGTAAATTGTAAGAGGAAGGTTATTTGCCTTCCGCCGGCGGCTTCACCGGCCCGCCGATTTCATAGGCGACGATGACCGAACGGCCTTCCTTCATCATGCCGCTTTTCTGCTCGGTGACCACGGCCACCACCAGATCCATGGTGCCGTTGTTGTTTACGTCGGCCAACTGATAGTCGACCCCGGCCCCGGGCAGGGTCCTGGTCCGGAAAAAAGGCGTCAGCGACATGTTGGAGTATTTGAAGGCCTGCATGACGCCGCTGGAGAATCCCCGTTGCCCGCTCATGAAGGGAATGCCGCCCCGGTCGTTCTTGGCCACGATCAATTCATTCTGCCCGTCGCCGTCAATGTCGGCCAGAAGAATGCGGGCCGGCAAAAAAATGCGGTTACGGGACTCGGCCCCCCCGGTGCCTGGCGGATCCAGATACGTCATGGTGCCGCCGTATTCCTCCTTGCTTTCCCAGGCCCGGTTCGAGCCTTCAAACAGAAAAATATGCTCAGTGGGGAATTTGATGGCCGCCGTCATCTGAAGGCCTCCGGAGCCCAACCGGCCCAGGGTGAAGCCGAAGACGTTGATATACGGCGGGATGCCCGCCGATCCGGCGCCGGCCACCTTGCCGCCGCTGTAGCTCATCCGCATCACGTTGCCGCTGAAGGCATCGGCGATGCCGGTGCCCGGCTTCTGGCCGGCCAGGAACCGGCCGCCGGGGCTGCCGACCACACGCAGATACCACGGGATCTTCGTGGTCAGGGGGGTCAGTTCACCGCCATCAAAGCTCAAAATCATACTGGAAGCGGTCTGCTGTTCGTTATAGGCGGAAACAATGACCTCCTGACGGCCGTCGCCGGTCAGGTCCAGAACGTCCACCGACACCGCGAACTCGGTGGTGGGGAGCGTATACTTGGCCAACTGGGCCAGTTTTTCGCCGGCCACACGGCCCACATAGATATTGCGGGCCGACCCGTAAACCACCTCATTCTGCCCGTCACGGTCTATATCGGCCACGTCCAGACCCACCAGGCTCTCATTGAGATAGCCGCTCCGCCAAAAACCGCTCTCCGACAGGCGGGCCTCTTCGGCCACCACGAAGTTGGGATTTAAGGGCGAATCGGGCGGCGGCGTGTCGCGGCCGATCATATTATAAGAGGGATGGCGTTTTTTTCCGCCCTGATCATCCTGAGCCGAAGCTGACACCACAACCGCCAGGGTCAGGGCCAGGACGGCAAAAAGAATTTGGGGAA
>JAVBTP010000082.1:0-5368 GCA_031556115.1 Candidatus Adiutricaceae bacterium | reverse complement strand
CGGCCTCCCCCGGCAGTACGAGAGCCTTTGTTTCCGGCAGGTGGAACATTTGGGCGATATGGCCAAACATGAGGATTTCATGCGGCAAACCTACGAGGCCGGGGCGGCTTTTGGCCAGAAGCGGCCGAAGGCGGTCGGGTGTGACTGAAATCCGCTTTCCCAGCCGGGTGTCGGCACGCCTGGCGGGGAAGCGGTATAGGTTGCGGTTTTGATCATCATTGTTTATCCTGTTGACCGGCCTCCATCGCGTACCGCGGTGGAGGCCATTGCTCGGCATCCCCAGCCCGGAAGGGCTTTCCGATGGAAAAACCGGCGAACGGCCGCGAAGACGAAGGCGTTATGAACCAGAGCTTGAAGAAAATCATCACCATCGACGGTCCGGCCGGCGCAGGCAAATCCACCCTGGCGCGGGAATTGGCCCGGCGTCTGACCTGGATTTACCTCGACACCGGGGCCCTCTATCGGGCCATGGCCCTCACCGCCATCCGCCGCGGGGTGGCCCCCGAGGACCGGGTGGAGGCCGAAAAGCTGGCCCGGTCCATTACCATTTCGGCCTGGCCCCAGCCGGAAGGCACGGCCATCATGGTGGGCGAAGAGGAGGTCACCGCCCTTCTGCGCAGCCCCGAGATCTCCCGGGCGGCCTCGGCCATTTCAGCCTGGCCCGGGGTGCGCGAGGCTCTTTTGGACATTCAGCGGGCCTTGGGGGACAAAGGTGAAGTGGTGGCCGAGGGGCGCGACATGGGCACGGTGGTTTTTCCGGACGCGGGTTTGAAGATCTTTCTGTACGCCTCGCCCGAGACCCGGGCCAAACGTCGTTATCAGGAATTGACGGCCAAAGGGGAAAAAGTGGCCCTGGCCGAGGTGCTCAAGGATATCGAGGCCCGCGACGAGGCCGACTGCAACCGGGCCGTTTCCCCCTTGAAGGCCGCCCCCGAGGCGGTGACCATCGATTCCACCAACCTTGATGTCGACGCGGTGCTGAAGGTCATGGTCAACGCCTTTCGCAACCGTTTTTTCGCCAGGGGTGACGACTGAGGAATTTTTGAGAAAATAATCAATAAAAATATATTGTTATCAATCTTTTTGGCGATCGTCCGAAGCGGCTCGGCGGCCAGGCGTAAAAAAAGACTTGAAAAACCCCCCCAACATTGATATAGAAGTAAAGTTCGAGTAAGCTCGGCGAGAGGGTTTATCATAAGGGGCCAGACGACATAACAACAAAGTCGGGCGTCATTCGGCGACCCGTCCTGTTCCCGACATCTCCCTGACAATCTTTCTTGGCAAAATCCGCTTATATCGAACGGGAAGGGCGACGGTTCTTCCAGGTTTATTTTTTATAGTTCCGGGGTAAAAATGGAAAACTTCAGCAACCACGACAGCGAAAACAGGCGGGACGGCGTGATGGGCGAGCCCGAAGGCGGCCAGGACCAGGGCGAGCACGGGTCCGGGGAACAGAGCATGGCCATGGACCAGCTTTACGAGGAGAGCTTCAAATCCCTATCCGAAGGTGAAGTCTTAAACGGCACGGTGGTGCAAATCGGCAAAGAATACGTCATGCTGGACGTGGGAGCCAAAAGCGAGGGCCGCATCGCCCTCTCGGAATTTCTGGACGCCGATGGCAACCTGACCGTCAAGATCGGCGACCAGGTGGAAGCCCTGTTGGTGCGTTGGGACGACGACGACGGCGAAATCGTCCTGTCCAAGGACAAGGCCGCCAAAATCAAGGTGTGGGAGGAAATCACCCGCATCCACAATGAGGACGACACCATTCGCGGCCTGATCACCGCCCGGGTCAAAGGCGGCCTGTCGGTGGACATCGGGGTCAACGCCTTCCTGCCCGGTTCCCAGGTCGACTCCCGGCCCATCAAGAACCTGGAAGCCTTGGTGGGGCAGACCTTTGACTTCAAGATCCTGAAGTACAACAAGCGGCGGGGCAATGTGGTTCTGAGCCGCCGGGCCATTTTGGAAGTCGAGCGCGAGGCCCAGAAGCGGGAAACCCTCTCCAGCCTGGAAGCGGGCGCGGTGGTGGAAGGCGTGGTCAAGAACCTCACCGATTACGGGGCCTTCATCGACCTCGGCGGGCTCGACGGGCTGCTCCACGTCACCGACATGTCCTGGGGCCGCCTGGCCCACCCCTCCGAGCTCTTCGCCGTGAGCGACAAGGTCACGGTGAAGGTGCTGGCTTTTGACAAGGAAAAATCCCGCGTCTCCCTGGGTTTGAAGCAATTGCAGGACGACCCGTGGATCAGCGCCGCCCAGAAATACGTCATCGGCGAACGGGTGGCCGGCAAGGTGGTCTCCCTGGCCGATTACGGCGCCTTCGTGGAACTGGACAAGGGCATTGAAGGCCTGATCCATGTTTCGGAAATGTCCTGGACCCGCAAAGTCCGCAACCCCGCGTCCATCCTCAAGGTGGGGGAAGGGGTGGAGTGCATCATCCTCAAGGTGGACACCGACGCCAAGCGCATCTCCCTGGGCATGAAGCAGGTCGAGCCCAATCCGTGGGACACGGTGGCCGAGCGCTATCCCATCGGCACCATCATTGAGGGTAAGATCAAGAACATCACCGACTTCGGCGTCTTCATCGGCATCGACGAAGGCATCGACGGCCTGGTGCACATTTCCGACATCTCCTGGACCCGCCGCTACAAACACCCCTCCGAAGTCTTCAAGAAGGGTGATTCGGTGCGGGCCCTGATCCTGGCCATCGACCGCGACCAGGAACGCTTCTCCCTCGGCATCAAGCAGCTGGAGGAAGACCCGTGGAGCATAGCCGTGGCCCGCTTCCCCGTGGGCGAGACGGTAACCGGCAAAGTCACCAACATCACTGATTTCGGCCTGTTCGTGGAACTGGCCGAGGGCGTCGAAGGCCTGATCCACGTCTCCGAATCCGGCCAGCCCAAGGGCAAGCCCCTGAGTGAGGGCTATAAGCTCGGCGACGAAATCACGGCCAAGGTCATCTCCATCTCGGCGGCCGACCACAAGATCGGCCTGTCGATCAAGCGGATGAAAAAAGACGAGGACGACCGGGTCTTCAAAGACTATTCCGACAGCGCCCGTCCCAGCGGCGGCTCGGTCTCCGTCCTGGGCGAGCAGCTCTCCAAGGCCTTTGCGGCCCAGCAGGGCCAGGGCGACAAGTC
Source organism: Candidatus Adiutricaceae bacterium (assembly GCA_031556115.1). Lineage (GTDB taxonomy): Bacteria > Desulfobacterota > Desulfarculia > Adiutricales > Adiutricaceae > Adiutrix. The sequence continues at coordinate 2,228 of JAVBTP010000082.1, read as the reverse complement.
GGATGACTAGTACCCCGTAACTTCTTAATTTACGGGGTACCGGAGCCGGCTGGCAAAGACAAAAATAACAAGCGTTATTTTGTGGCCGCTAAGGCTCCCGCCAATCTCGAAGGCCGCCGGATTTCCGGCGGCCTTCGTCATCCTCAACCGCCCGGCCCCGCTCCATTGTACATTGAGCCTGGTTTGGTTTGGAAGTGAACCGAGCATCTGATCGCCACAATAAATATGGGTGGTTTTGGCCACGCCAAAGGAGCGCCGTATGAAACCGGAAGACTGGCAAACATATCAAACCCAACGGGCCGGGGGTGAGGCCCGGCCGGCCGGCGCCCCCTTATATCCGCAGCCCGCCCCGGCTCAAACCAGGAAAAGCGGCCGGCTGGGCTGGCCCATGGCCATTGTGCTCCTGGGGCTGGGGCTGATCGGCGGCTGCTGTTATTCCTTCAACCGGGTGGTGGATTCCCTGTGGACCGTGAAGGAGGGCGCCGCGGATCCCAGCGTGGGGGTGGTGGTTCTGGAAAACGAAATCTTCGGCTCCATCTGGGTCACCGAGACCCTGCACACGTTCAAAAACGATGATAACATCAAAAGCGTGGTTATCCGGATCAACTCCCCTGGCGGGGCGGTGGCCCCTTGTCAGGAAATGTATACGGCGATCAAGGCCCTCAACAAGCCCGTGGTGATCTCCATGGGCGCGGTGGCCGCTTCCGGCGGCCTGTATGTGGCCGCGGCCGGCGACTTGATCATGGCCAATCCGGGCACCATCACCGGCTCCATCGGCGTCATCATGCAGAGCGTGGAAGTGGCCGAGACCATGGAGAAGATCGGGGTCAAAAGCATAACCATCAAAAGCGGAGAGTTCAAGGACATCGGCTCCCCTTTCAGGGCCATGCGGCCCGACGAACGCCAGATCCTCCAGAACATGGTCATGGAGGTTTATGAACAGTTTGTGACCGATCTGGCCGCCGGCCGGCCCAAGTTGCCCCTGGCCGAGATCCGCCGCCTGGCCGACGGCCGCATCTACAGCGGGGCCGAGGCCCGGAAGCTGGGACTGGTCGACGAATTGGGCGGCTTTGAGGAGGCTTTGCGGCGGGCGGCCCAGATGGGGGGCCTGCCCGCCGACCAGCGGCCGAACCTGATCATTGAAGACGGCCGCCGGCCCTGGTGGGAGGCCACCATGTTCAGCAAACTCGGTCTGGACCTGAGCCTGCCTCCGGCCCTGACGCCCGGGTTTTCCTTCAAATACCTCTATCAGCCCGACTTGTCGTCAGGTTCGGCGGGGCCCCGATAATTCGCCGCCGGCGGATCAATACCCCTTGCGGGAATGACGCCTTTTGGTGTACAACAATCAGGTCATGGGCTTTGAAGGAACCGACCGGCCCATGACCGGAGCGTAAACCGCGAGGGACACCCGATATGGCCGCCATCATCACTTTTTTCGCATTTCTCGCCGACTGGATTTTTGGCGATCCCCAGGGCTGGCCCCACCCCGTACGCCTGGTGGGCCGCCTGATCACCTTTGGCGAACACAAGGCCCGGGCCCGGGCCGGGGACGACCCGGACCGGCTGCGTAAAGCGGGCGCCGTTCTGGCTCTGGGAGTGGTGCTGGCGACCATGGCGGCGGTCGCCGTGATTCTGTCCGGGGCGGCCTGGCTCGGCGGCGGGGCGTGGTTTCTGGCGGCCCTGTATCTGGTGTACAGCGTCCTCTGCCTGAAAGATCTCCATCACCAGACCTGGCGGGTGGAAAAGGCCCTGGCCGGGGGATTTTTGGAAGAAGCCCGCCGGCGCTTGTCCTGGGTGGTGGGCCGGGACACGGCCCAACTGGACCAGGCCGCCATCCGGCGGGCGGTCATTGAAACGTTGGCTGAAAACCTGGCCGACGGGGTGGTGGCCCCCCTGTTCTACCTGGCCCTGGGTGGCCCGGTGCTGGCCTGGGGCGGCAAGGCCGTCAACACCCTCGACTCCATGATCGGCTATAAAAACGAGCGTTACCTCCATCTGGGCCGGTTCGCGGCCCGGCTGGACGACGCGGTCAATTATATCCCGGCCCGGCTGGCGGCCCTTTTGCTGGTCTGGGCGGCCCGTCTTTTGGGTTATGACTGGCGGGCGGCTCGATATTGCTGGCGCCGCGACGGGCACCTCCAGTCCAGCCCCAACGCCGGCCGGCCCGAAGCGGCCATGGCCGGGGCCCTGGGCCTGTGGCTGGGGGGGGCCAGCACCTATGGCGGGGT
>JAVBTP010000153.1:0-10067 GCA_031556115.1 Candidatus Adiutricaceae bacterium | reverse complement strand
AAGGCCCGGATGTCTCCATAGACCGTGCCGCTCAGGATGATGTTCTCCACCATGATGTCGCCGTTGATCACGGCCATCTCCTCCACCACCAGAGTCCCCATGGAGACGATTTCCCCTATGACCCGGCCGTCGAGGCGGATGATGCCGTTAAAGCAGAGGCGCCCCTCCACGGTCACCCCGCCGGCGAAATAGGAATAGCCCGGGGCCTTCTTTTTTTTGGAACTCCACCATGCCATAGAGCCGCCTCACTTTCGGGGAAAAGACGCCAGAGCCTTTTCCTCCGTCAGTCTTTTGCTTTTCCGTGAATGTCGGGTAAGCGAGATGATTACGCGAAATGATCTTTTGTACCATAAACCCCGGCCGGACGCAAGGCGACCCCGGCCGTTTTGGACAGGGGAACCCCATTTCGTGCTGACGGGGCTGGTCGAATACCACACGCCGCTGAATCGCTTCGGATGTGGCGGCAACCAGGGGTGACGATGGTTTTCAGCCCAGCCGCGTCCGATATTCGTTCAGGGTGCCGATCAGGCTTTGACCGGTTCGCTCCAGAACGGTCTGAACGGCCGGGTCGAACCACGGATCCTGAAAGCCGATCTCCCGGTTGGCCGAGTCTTTTTCCTCGCTCCGGGCCGGCCTGATTTTGCCTGACAGATGGGTGTCGTCGCCCATGAAAGCCAACAGCCGCCGCCGTCCGCGCCGGGCCTGGTTGGCCCGGTCCAACGCCTCCAACAGGAATACGGTGTGGTGGGGCGTGGAGGAGTTCCACACTTCCCAGCCGTCCACATCCAGATCGGCCAGAAGAATGGGCCAAAAAATCGGGGGATGGGGGATGACGACACCGCCGCCCAAAGACCGGGCCTCTTCGATGATTTCCTCGGGAGAATGGAACGCCTCGGGGTTCAATCCGGTCTTGACGGTTTTCTTGACCGCGCCGATGACCATGAGGGCCTGCTCCGCCAGGGCCCGGTGGGCGGGGCTGGACCGGGCCTGAAGGAAATCGGGCAGGAGGCGGTTTTTCAGCATCTCATCGGCCGGGCCGCCCAAAATACCGGACCGCTCAATGAGGGTCCGGAGGCGGATGGCGTAGAACCTGGCCATGCGCAGGGCCGTTTCCGTGACCGAGCATTTGAGGGCTTTTTGGACATTGAGGCTGGCCGCGTCCGGCTCGGCCAGACGGCCGAGGATGTCCAGCAACTGATGGGCGCGGTAATTGTAGGTGCGGTCCATCATGGCCAGAAACGCCGAAGCCCGAGGCCGGCGGTCGGCCGCGAAATGCACCAAAAGCTGCACTTTCAAGCCATAACGCCGGTCATAGGCGTCGGCCTCCACCCCGGCCCAGGGGCCGAAGGTCAACACCCGGTTGTGCTGGGTGGGGATGGCCAGACTGTTTTCCGCCCGGGGGAAGGCGGTGTCCAGCCGCCGCCGGATCAAGTCCAGGGGAATCCACTCCGGGTGCCAGTGGGTGGCCAGATACGCCCGGGACTCGGGGGCCGCGCGGCCGGGTGAGGCGGCCAGTTCCGTCTCCCCGGCGGTCAGTTCCACCGAGGTCAGGTGGTGAAACTGTCGCCAGTCCTCTTCGTCGAGGTCGGCCGCCCGGTCCGGGTTGAAAATATCCGGATTCGGTTCGCCGATGGCGCCGCCTCGGGCGTCCGGGGTTGGTGAGTCGACCAATGAGGCCATACGTTTCGCCCTTCCGCCGACAGTTCGGCGTCTGTTCGGGGGCCTTGAAAAGCCCCGCCTTCATCCAGGCCCGCTATTCTTGACCCGGCCACTGACGACGCCGGTTCCCGGCCGCTGAAGTCCGGTGATTTCGGGCCTTGGCGGAATCACCGGTATGGCCTATTTTGTGGCCGGAGCGACAATACCCTTTGGGGCCAGGGCCTCCGGGGAGGATTCCTCAATCTGAAGCAGAAAACCCAGGATATTGTTTTTGAGGAAAAATCGTTGAGTTTCCAGCTCCTCGGGGGACCGGGCGGCCATGGGGCGATAGTCGGGATCCTGATCCAAAATGAGGTCGGCCAGACGTTCCAACTGTTCTTCCCGCCCTTCCCCCGGGCCGCGCCCGGAGGCGGGCCGGCGTAAGAGTTCGTCCCAGAGGTACATCTGGTCGCGGCAGCGGCGGAGGAGTTGGCGGAGGGGGACCGCTTCGGGGGCGTGCGCGGTATAGGCCGGTCCGTCGGGCTCTTGCCGCAGGCGATCAAGGGAACCGATGGCCAGGTTGAAAAAATTGCGCGGCGGGGTAGCCGGGCGGCTGTACCATTGCCCGTCCATAAAATAGGGACACCCGCCGGCTTCGCCGACAAACAGGGCCTCCCCCAGGCGAAAACTCAAGTGGTGCTCGGCATGGCCGGGGGTTTCAATGAATTCCACTCCCTTCAGGTCGGCCTCCAGGTGGGAGATGAGCCGGCCCGCCTCCAGAGGGGCCGGGCGCCCATAGATCCGGGCCGCGGCCTCGCCCACCACTTCCAGGGTGCTGGCCCACAGGCGGGCGGGCCTCACCAGATGGGGGCGCCCGTGGCGGTGGACCACGGCCTTGGCCCCGGGCCAGGCCGCCAGGACCTCCGCCAGGCCGCCGGCGTGATCAAGGTGGATATGGGTAAGCAAAATGTAATCCAGCGGCCGAGGGCCCAGGCGGGCTCTCAGGCGCCCGACCAGGTCGGGGGCGCCGGCGCCCACGCCGCAGTCCACCAGATAGGTCCGCCCTTCATATTCGGCCAGCCAGCCGCCGAACATCGTCCCCATATTCGACCGGGGAGCTATTCCAGGGATAAATTCAATATGGTTCATGGCCGTCTTTCGCAAAAAACAGCGGGCTCGGCCGGCCGGCAAGTCCGGCGGCGGCCCCGGCCCGCGGCATGATCATCAGTGGGGACGGGATATCCCCGGCCGCCAACCGGTCGATAGTATACCACAGTCGTCCGGTGACATGTCAAAAAAACCGAAAGCCGCCCCTGCGGAGGCGGCTTTCGGGTCAAGACCGGCGGGAAATACGCCCTTTAACGGAGCAAACCGTTCCAGCCGGCGGCGTACAAGACCGGAGCGATGACCAGGGAGACGATGGTCATGAGCTTGATGAGGATGTTCATGGCCGGGCCCGAGGTGTCCTTGAAGGGGTCGCCCACGGTGTCCCCGACCACGCAGGCCTTGTGATTGTCGGTGCCCTTGCCGCCGAAGTTACCGGCTTCAATGTGTTTTTTGGCATTGTCCCAGGCCCCGCCGGAGTTGGCCATGAAAAGAGCCAGGAACACACCCATGACGGTGGAACCCAGCAGGGCGCCGCCCAGGGCCTCGCGGCCCAAAAGAATGGCCACCACCACCGGGGCCAGCACGGCCATCACCCCGGGGGCGATCATTTCCTTCAGGGCCGCGGTGGTGGCGATGGTCACGCAGGCCTTGGGGTCGGGTTTGACGCCGGGTTTGCCTTCCAGAAGGCCAGGGATCTCGCGGAACTGGCGGCGCACTTCCTCGACGATGGAATAGGCCGCGCGGCCCACGGAGGTCATGGTCAGGGCCGCGGCCAGCATGGGGACGCACCCGCCGAGGAACACGCCCACCACCACCACCGGGTCGGTGAGGTTGATGGAGGTCAGGCCCGCGGCCTGAATGTAGGCCACGAACAGGGCCAGGGCGGTCAGAGCGGCCGAGCCGATGGCAAAGCCCTTGCCGATGGCCGCGGTGGTGTTGCCCAACGCGTCGAGGGAGTCGGTGATCTTGCGGGTCTCCGGGCCCAGGCCGCCCATTTCCGACATGCCGCCGGCGTTGTCGGCGATGGGGCCGTAGGCGTCGACGGTCATGGTGGCCCCGACGGTGGCCAGCATGCCCACGGCCGAGATGCCGATGCCGAAAATGCCGGCCGTGGTGTAGGCGATATACGTGGCCACGGCGATGCCCAGGACCGGGAGGATGGTGGACATCATGCCCACGGCCAGGCCCGAGATGATGACCGTGGCCGGCCCGGTCTGGGACTGGCGGGCGATCTCCAACACCGGCTTGGAGGAGGTGTAGTATTCAGCCATGAGGCCGATGGCCGTGCCCACCAAAAGGCCGGAGATCACCGCCCAGAACACGCCCATGGGCGCTCCGAGGCTCACGGTGATGGCCAGGGCCAGAACGATGAAGACGCCGGCGGCCAGAAAAGTGGTGTACCGCAGGGCCCATTGGGGATTCTGATCCTTGAAGACCTTCATGGAGAAGACGCCGGCGAAGGAGGCGATCATGCCGGCCATGACGTACAGGATGGGGATGCACAGCAGAACATCCTTGGAGGGGGCCGCGCCCTCGGGCCAGCCCAGGGCGCCGATGTCGGTCAAAGACAGGGTGGCGGCGATGGACAGGGAGGCCACGATGGCGCCGCAGTAGGATTCGAAGATGTCGGCGCCCATGCCGGCGATGTCGCCCACGTTGTCGCCCACGTTGTCGGCGATGACGCCCGGGTTGCGGGGGTCGTCCTCAGGGATGCCGGCCTCGACCTTGCCGACCAGGTCGGAGCCCACGTCCGCGGCCTTGGTGAAAATGCCGCCGCCCACGCGGGCGAAGAGGGCGATGGAACTGCAGCCCATGGCAAAGCCGTTGATGTACTGCACGGTGTGGTCATTGCCGTCGAGCCCGTACATCCAGAACCAGAAGCCCACGCCGATGAGGCCTAGGGAGGCCACGGAAATGCCCATCACCGAGCCGGAGAAGAAGGAGACCGACAGGGCCGCGGCCTGGCCTTTTTCGCTGGCCGCGGTGGCGGTGCGGGAGTTGCCTTTGGTGGCCGCGCTCATGCCGAAATAGCCGGCGCCGATGGAACAGACGGCCCCGGTGACGAAGGCCAGGGCGGTCTGCTTGTTGATCCCGACCATGAGGGCCAGGAAAACCACCACAATGAACACCGCCAGGTAGACGTATTCCTGCTTCAAAAAGGCCATGGCCCCGTCGTGGATCATCTGTTCCAGGCTCTGAATTTCCGCGTTGCCGTTGGGCTGCTTTTTGACATAGGCGTAAATCATATACGCCACCACCAAGCCGATGACCCCCAGCCAGGGGGCGAACATGGTCATTTCCATCAGGGTCGACATCTTGGCTCTCCTTCTCCGCTTCAGGGGAAAAAAAATCGCGGGTGAAGCCCCTCCCGATCCGGTTTTGGGAACGATGGGCTTTACGCCGGTCAAATCATAAAATAGAATTGTACCATATATGGCCCAAGTTATCCAGCAAAAAAAGCGAAAGGCCGCCCCTGGGCGGCCTTTCGCGTATCGGGTTCGGTCCCTGCGGTTTATCCCCCGGCCTTGGCCTTGGAAATCCGCATGCCGTAGAAGGACCGGTAGACGAAATACAGGGCCACCAGCAGGAAGAAGATCCCGCAGCCGCGCGAAGCCTCTCGGAAGGCGGGGGTGATGGCGATTTCCATGGCCAGCATCCCGAAGAGGGTGGTGAACTTGATGATGGGATTCAGGGCCACCGAGGAGGTGTCCTTGAAGGGGTCACCCACCGTGTCGCCCACCACCGAAGCGTCGTGGAGGGGCGTGCCCTTCTGCTTCAGATCCACTTCCACGACTTTTTTGGCATTGTCCCAGCAGCCGCCGGCGTTGGCCATGAATACGGCCTGGTACAGGCCGAAGAAGGCGATGGACAGCAGGTAGGAAACGAAGAACGACACCGCCGCCACGGTCCCCCCGGCCGGGCTGGAAAGGAAGGCGAACGCCAGGGCGAAGGAAAAAATGGCGATGAAGATGTTGAACATGCCCCGCTGGGCGTAGACGGTGCAGATCTTGACCACTTCCTTGGAGTTTTCCACGGCCGCGCTCTTGGAGGCGTTGGGGTCGAGGTTGATGTGGTCCTTGATGTAGGCCACCGCGCGGTAGGCGCCGGTGGAGACGGCCTGGGTGGAGGCGCCGGTGAACCAGTAGACCACCGCGCCGCCGCAGAGAAAGCCCAGGATGGTGTAGGGATTCAGGAGGTTCAGAATAGTGGTCGGTTCCACCCGCAGGACTTTTTGGATGACCAGGATCAGGGAGAAGATCATGATCGTGGAGCCCACCACGGCGGTGCCGATGAGAACGGGCTTGGCCGTGGCCTTGAAGGTGTTGCCGGCCCCGTCGTTGCTCTCGAGGTAGTAGTGGGCCGTTTCAAAATCCGGCTTACGGCCGAACTCTTTTTCCAGCTCGGCTTCGATGCCGGGTATCTCCTCGATGAGGGACAGTTCGTAGATCGACTGGGCGTTGTCGGTCACCGGGCCGTAGCTGTCGACGGCGATGGTCACCGGGCCCATGCTCAAAAAGCCGAAGGCCACCAGGCCGAAAGCGAAGATCGAGGGATAGGACATGATGTCCGACAGCCCGTGGTCGCTGAAGGCGTAAGCGGTGAACATCAGGGCGAAGAAGACCATGCCCATCCAGAAGGCGCTGAAGTTGCCGGCGATGAACCCGGCCAGGATGTTCAGCGAGGCCCCGCCCTCCTTGGAGGCTTCCACGGTCTCCAGGACGTGGATGGACTTGCCGCTGGTGAATATTTTGGTGAATTCCGGAATCAGGGCCGCGCCCAGGGTGCCGCAGCTGATGATGCCGGCCAGGACGTACCAGAGTTTCGGCGAGATTTCCGAAACCTCGGAGCCGGGCCCGATGAGGGCGTAGCTGGCCACGAAGGTCATGACGATGGACAGGATGGAGGCGATCCAGACCAGGCTGGTGAGGGGGGCCTCGAAGTCGAAGTCCTCGCTCCGGCCGTAGCGGGCGTCGCTGAAAGCCTTGTTGACGAAGAAGGCCACGATGGAGGTGATCACCATCAGGACGCGCATCACGAAGATCCAGGTCAGGAGGTTGGTCTGCAGAAGAAGCTGGGTTTCGCCGCCCAGGGCCGCGCCCACGGCCAGGCAGATGAAGGTCACCAGGGCCACGCCGGTGACGCCGTACGTCTCGAAACCGTCGGCGGTGGGGCCCACGCTGTCGCCGGCGTTGTCGCCGGTGCAGTCGGCGATGACGCCCGGGTTGCGCGGGTCGTCTTCTTTAATCTTGAAGACGATTTTCATCAGGTCGGAGCCGATGTCGGCGATTTTCGTAAAGATGCCGCCGGCGATGCGCAGGGCGCTGGCCCCCAGGGATTCGCCGATGGCGAAGCCGATGAAGCAGGCCCCGGCCAGGTTCCGGGGGATGAAGATGAGGATGATGAGCATCATCACCAGTTCCACCGAAATCAAGAGAACGCCGATGCTCATGCCCGCGTTGAGGGGGATGTTGAGGAGTTTCAGCGGTTTCTTCTCCAGCGAGGCGTAGGCCATGCGGCTGTTGGCCAGGGTGTTGACCCGCATGCCGTAGAAGGCCACGCCGTAGGAGCCTAAGATGCCGCTGACCGTCCACAGCAGGATCAGGAGGACGCTCCCGGCGGACATCTCCGCCAGGTGGCCGAAGTAAAAGGCGATGGAGGCGCCCACAAAGACGAACAGCAGCAGCAGCAGACGGGCCTGCTGATACATGTAGGTCTTGCAGGTCTCGTAGATCATGGCCGCCACGTCCAGCATGCTGGAGTGGGCCTTGAGTTTCTTGATGCCCAGGTATTGGTGGAACCCGAAAAACATCCCCAGTACGCAAACCACCAGGCCGATGGTCAGAAGTCGGTTCTGCCCGGCCGACAGCTCGGGCACCATCAGTTCGGCCTCCGAGGCCCAAGCGGCCCCGGCCGAGGCCAGAAGCCCCACCCCGGCCAGGGCGGCCCCGGCCGCCATCCGGCGGGCCGGGATGAGTAAGGCTCTCAATTCCGTAAGAAGGCTCATGCGCAATCCCCTTTCACTGTCCAAGTTATTGTCCGGAATTCGTGAAAAGCCGCTCCGGGCGGCCCTTTTTCGCCATTCTCCTTCTCCTTGTGTTCACAAACGCTCGATATCAAGCATTCCATCACGCCAGACGACCGGCAGGCCGCTGAAAACAAAACGAAGCGCCGATGAAACGAGAATGCGCAATTATAGCATTTCGTCGCGGCCAGTCCAGCGAAAAGTCGACGGCGGCCATGCGGCGGCGGTGTTTTTCAATAGAGGGAAAAGCGTTCCACGGCGCGGCGAAATTCAGTCTCTTCAGCCGTCCAGGATCGGGCTAAAGATCCGGCGCTCTCCCCGACGGCCAGGCGGTCGAACAAATCAGACCGGCCCAGGATCAGATCCAGCGGCCGCCGCGCGTATTCGTATTCATAGGGCGGGGTTTTCAGCTTGAAATGCTCCGGCCACAGTTCCAGAATTTTTTCCAGAATGGTCAGGCTGGTGAGGTAGGGCCGAAAACTGCGGTCCACGGGAAACAGTTCCAGCCCCTGGCACCTTTCGCCGGCCCATTTGTGAAACGTGGGCTGGAAATGGGCCCGGCGGAAAATGACCCCCGGCAGATCCAGAGGCTTCAGGCGGGCCGTCAGGGCTTCGGCATCGATGAAAGGCGCGCCCACCAGGTTGAAGGGGCGGGTGGTGCCCCGGCCTTCGGAGATGTTGGTGCCCTCCCAGAGCACCTGGCCGGGGTAGACCCAGGCGCAGTCCGGGGTGGGAAGGTTGGGCGAAGGGAAAACCCAGGGGAGGCCGGTTTCGGGGAAATATTGAGCGCGGTCCCAGTGCTCCGCTTCGATGACCGTGAGGGGGGCCGGCCTTTCGAGGCGGTGATTGATGAAAAGGGCCAGTTCCCCCAGGGTGAGCCCGTGGCGCATGGGGATGGGATGCAGGCCCACGAATGACCGGCAGTCGTCGGCCAAAAGATTCCCCTCCACCTCGGTGCCGCCGACGGGGTTGGGCCGGTCCAGCACCAGGACCGGGAGCCCGGCCCGGCCGGCTTCCTCGAGGCAATAACCCAGGGTGTGGGCAAAGGTGTAGACCCGGGTGCCCACGTCCACCAGGTCGACCACCAGGGCGTCGAGGTTTTCCAGCATGGCCGGGGTGGGGCGGCGGGTTTCGCCGTAGAGGCTGAAGATGGGGCGGCCCCGGCGGTCGACACTGTGGGCGGATTCCACCATGTTGTCCTGCTTTTCCCCGGCCCAGCCGTGCTGGGGGCCGAAGAGGGCGGTCACCGCGCCGGGCCAAGCCTCGTCGATGAGGTCCAGGGCATGGACATAGCCGGGCCCCACCGAGGCCTGGTTGGCCAGAAAGCCCAGGCGGGCCTGGCGCCAGACGCGCCCCTCGCGGGTGACAAAACGTTCCAGGCCGGTGACGGTTTTTTTCATGCGTCCGCCTTGGTTTTTTTCGGCCGGGCGCCTTTGGCGGCCGGGGCCGGCGGTTGGCAGCGGGGACAATAATGGGTGGAGCGGCCGGCCACCGTCAGGTGCTCCAAAGCAGCGCCGCACCTGGGGCAGGGCTCGCCGGTACGGCCGTAAACCTGATGGGCGCGCTGGAAGGAACCGCCCCCCTTCAGGCCCTGATAGTTGTTGGTGGTGGAGCCCCGGACCGCGATGGCCCGGGTGAGGATGCGCTTGATTTCGGCGAGAAGGCGCCTGGTCTCCCCGGCCGTCAGCGAAGCGGCGGACCGCAGGGGCGAAAGACCGGCGGCGAAGAGGCTCTCGTCCACATAGATGTTGCCCAGGCCGGCCACGGTGTGCTGGTCCAGCAAGACGCCCTTCAGGCGGCCTTGGCGGGCGGTGAGGCGGCGGTGAAACTCGGCCGGGGTGATCACCAGGGGGTCCGGGCCCAGGCCCAGGCCGGCCAGAAATTCTTCCAGCTCCGCCGGGTCAAAGGCCCGCAGCCGGCCGAATTGGCGCATGTCCTGATAAAAGAGGGTCCCGCTTTCAGCCGGCCGGCCGGCCAGACGAAAGGCGGCGTGGGCGTGGGCGGGCCAGTCGCTTTCCTTTTTCGGCCAGGGGCCGAGGCGGAACTGGCCGGTCATTTTCAGGTGAACCAGCAGGCTGGCCGGCCCGGCCGGGCCTTCCAGGCGGAAGAGAATCCATTTGCCGAGGCGGGTCACCGGCCCGATGGCGGCCCCGGTGAGGAGGCGGACCAGGCGGGCCGGGTCCCCGGCCACGATTTTCGGGAGCCGGACGCGGACCGCCTCGATGACCCGGCCGCTGGCCAGGTCGTCGAGGTCGGAGGCGATGGTCTGTACTTCAGGCAGTTCGGGCATGGAGAGCCT
>JAVBTP010000120.1:0-3540 GCA_031556115.1 Candidatus Adiutricaceae bacterium | reverse complement strand
CCGGCTCGGCCGGACTGGCCGCGGCTGTGGAGCTTCTGGGGCCCGAGGTTCTGACTCCGGACGGCGCCCTCGACCGCCCCAGGGTGGCCTCGGCCATTTTCGGCGATCCGGCCCTCAAGGCCGGGCTGGAAAATATCATCCACCCCATTACCTGGGAGTTGATGAACGCCGAACTGGACGGGCACCGCGACCACCCCGTGGTGCTGGTCAGCGTGCCGCTGCTGTTCGAAGCCGGGCTGGAGACTTTTTTTTCGCCCGTCATCATGGTCTTCGCCCCCGCGGCCACCCAGCGGGAGCGGCTTATGGCCCGCAACCCCCGCTTGACCGTGGCGGCGGCCCAGGCCATGATCGACAACCAGTGGCCGGCCCCGCCCAAAGTCATGGGCTCCACGGTGGTCATCAACAACGGCGGCACCCTGGACGAAACCGCCCGCCAGGTGGGTGTCGTCTGGCAAGCTTTGGTGGAGTGAAAATCCAGTGGACGCCATACCGCCGACAGTCGCGTCAGTGGGGGAAAATCCATGAGCCAGCGGGCGGCGCCGCTGGCCGGCGGCCTTTTTTTTCTGCTCACGGCGGGGCTTTTGTATTTTTTCGCCCGCGACCAGTTCCTGACGCATATCGTCCTGGCCGACTCCCCCCGATACGCCCGCCCGCTTTGGCATATCGGGTTTTTTTTCATACCCCTGTCGCTCTTCAACGCGGGTTTGTCTTTTCTGGCGGGCCGGTTCGTCTGCCGTTCGCGGCGGGCGGTGGAGATCGATCTTTTTTCGCCCTCCCTGGTCAATGATTTCACCCGCGGCGCACGCGCGTATGTCTCTTCCGTCACCTTGTCCACCTGCCAGCTCGGCTATATTTTTCTGGCCCTGACCGTGATCGTTTCGGTGGTTTATGCCGGCCGGCCTGCGGGGATTTTTCGAATCAAAGACCTGTTCGCTCTGATCCTGGCCGGGTTTGCCCTCTGGTGCCAGGTGACCGCCCTGATTGTCCGTCTGGTCATGGCCAGGAGGGCCGGTTCGCGAATTTTTCGCCGTCCCGACCGCTTTGGCGAGGTTTTTCGCGGCCCGGTCCTGGCGGTTTTCATTTTTTTCAATCTGGCCCTGGCGGCCCTTCTGGTCGCCTATCTGAGAGCTCCCGGCCGGTGGCCGTTATAGCGCGGCCCCGGCTGGCCAAAAGCTTTCAAGACCGGCGCGCCGCTTGACTATTTGAAAATAAGCCTTATAGTATACATCGAAAAACGCGCTCCGTCGGAGAAGATAATGGCAAAATCCGCAACCACCTGGGAAGGCCGCCGCGCCTTGACCGATAATCCCGCCACGAGTCCGGCCACATATGGGAACGCGGCCGGGGAACTCCTCAAGCTTGACCAGTTGGCCGAGGCGGCCGTCTTTTTCGGATTGGCCGGCGACGACCAGAATCTGAATATGCTCATCGACCGGGCGGTCGAGGATGGCAATTTTTTCCTTTTTAAGGAAGCCTACTCCCGCCTGAAAGACAAGTTTCCACCCCGGGACCGGCTGCGCACCCACAAATAATCGGCTTAACCAAACGGCCGGCTCAAATATGCCGCGCAAGCCGCCGCCTGGCTGGAAGAAAAGTAAGCGTTTTATTACCGATATTGATATTGTAAGAATAATTTCTCAAGTGGCTCGCCGGGGGGGGTCCCGCTCGGTGTCCGCTTCATACTGGCTTGGGTAGGGTTTGTCAGGTATGAGTGTCAAGACCTGTTATTACGAAGTGCTGGGAGTCGAGCGTCAGGCCGACGGCGAAACCATCAAGAAGGCCTATCGGGCCATGGCCCTGAAGTACCATCCGGACCGTAATCCGGGCGACGGCGAGGCCGAGACCAAGTTCAAAGAGGCCGCCGAGGCTTATGAGGTCCTGAGCGACGCCAACAAGCGCCGCCTCTATGACCAATACGGTCACGAGGGTCTGGGGAACGCCGGCTTCCAAGGCGGATTTCAGGATTACGGTGATATTTTTTCAGCCTTTGGCAGTATTTTTCAGGACTTTTTCAGCGGCGGCGGGCCGGCCGCCCAAAACCGTCCTCGGCGCGGGCGGGATCTGGCCTACGAAGCGGTTATCGAATTCACCGAAGCCTTCAGCGGCACTTCTCTGGAGGTCAAGATCCCCCGTGAGGAAACCTGCCCGGAGTGTGACGGCACCGGCTCCCAGAGCCATCACCGGTCCGCCTGCCAGCAGTGCGGCGGTTCGGGGCAGGTCTACCAGGGGCGGGGCTTCATCCGCATGGCCAGCACCTGCCCCATTTGCCGGGGCACGGGCTCCATGGTCACCGACCCCTGTGACCAGTGCCGGGGGATCGGGCGCCTCAAGCGCACCCGGACCTTGTCGGTCAAGATCCCGGCCGGGGTGGACACCGGTTCCCGCATGCGGCTCACCGGCGAGGGCGAGGGCGGCTGGAACGGAGGCCCTCCGGGCGATCTCTATGTGGAAATCATCGTCCGGCACCATGATTATTTCAGCCGGGAGCACAACCATGTGCTTCTGGAACGGAAAATCGACCTGGTCACCGCCGCCCTGGGCGCGGATATCGAAGTGCCCACCGTCACGGGCGAGACCCGGCCCCTGAAAATCCCGGCCGGATCCCAGAACGGCAAACTTTTGCGACTGACCGGGCTGGGCTTCCAAAACCCCACCGGCGGCGCCACGGGGGACCTCATCGTTTCCCTCATCGTCACCACCCCCCAGGACCTCACCGAGCGGCAGGAGGAACTTTTACGGGAATTCGCCGAACTGGAGGCCGAAAAGAAAGGCGATTCCACGCTCACCCGTTTTGCCAAAAAGGCCAAGCGCAAGCTTAAACGGGCCTTGGCCTCCTGAGTCGGCATGTCCACGCTCACTCATCTGGACCATACCGGCGCGGCCCACATGGTCGATGTCGGCGACAAGCCCGCCACCGCCCGCTTGGCCGTGGCCTCGGCCAGCATTCAACTGGCCGAGGAAACCCTGGCCGTCATCATGGGTGAGGCCAGCAAAAAGGGCGACGTGCTGGCCGCCGCCCGTCTGGCCGGTATCATGGCCGCCAAAAAGACTTCCGAGCTCATCCCCCTGTGCCACCCCCTGATGCTGTCCAAAGTGGGGGTGGAACTGACTCCCCGTCCCGGCCAGGGGCGCGTCGACATTGAAGCCACCGCCAAAACCACCGGCCCCACGGGCGTGGAAATGGAAGCCCTCACCGCCGCGGCCGTGGCCGCCCTGACCATTTACGACATGGCCAAGGCCATCGACCGCTCCATGATCATCACCGGGATCAGGCTTTTGAAAAAAGACGGCGGCCGCAGCGGTCTCTTCGAACGCGCGGAATAACGGCCCGCCCCGCCAGAACCTGATCGTCCCAAGTCTCCGGATACCATATAAGGATTTCCCATGACCGACCGAACCGTCACCCTTCGCCCCCTGGAGCGGGAGGATCTGCCCTTTGTCCACGGCCTGGACAACAACGTCACCGTCATGCGCTACTGGTTCGAGGAGCCCTACGAGGCCCTGGTGGAACTGGTGGACATTTATGAAAAGCACATCCAC
>JAVBTP010000287.1:0-4263 GCA_031556115.1 Candidatus Adiutricaceae bacterium | reverse complement strand
GCCAATTCGTCCATGGGGGAAATATCGCAGGCCATGGACGAGATTCGCGATTCGGGCAAGGCCTCCCGCCAGATTATCAAGACGGTGGAAGAGATCGCCTTTCAGACCAACATTTTGGCTTTGAACGCGGCGGTGGAGGCGGCTCGGGCCGGCGAGGCCGGTGTGGGGTTCGCCGTGGTGGCCGATGAGGTGCGCAATCTGGCCAACAGTTCGGCCGCGGCCGCCCAAAACACGGCCCTGATCATCGCCGGCATTGAAGACCGGATCAACCAGGGGGCGCTCCTGGTGCGGAACGCGGAGGAGAGTTTCGCCTCCGTGGTGGCCACCAGCGACCAGATGGACTCCATCGTCGGGGAAATAGCCCAGGCCAGCCAGAGCCAGGTGCAGGACATTCAAAATATCCATCAGTCCATCGCTCTGATGGACAAGGTCACCCAGGAGAACGCGGCCGGCGCCGGCGAAACGCAATCTTTATCCCAGAATTTGACCCATCAGGCGGCCGTGCTCAGCGAGGCTTTGGGCGAGATGATCGTCATCTTGAAAGGTTCAGCCGAAGCCGCCCGGTTACGGCGCCAGGCCGGCCGGCCCAGGGCCGTCACCGCCGCCCCGGCCAGGTCCGTGATGGCGTCCGGGTTGGTGGCCGAACCCCCGGGCGCGGCGCCCCGGCCGACCCCCGTCCGGCCGGATAAGCCCCGGGCGGTGATGGACAGCGGAAAGAAAAAAGAACTGGACGCCGCCATTCCCATGGATGACGACGATTTTTAATGATGACCATAAATATTCCTAGGACTCTGGTTCTGAGGACTTTGGGTGCCGGATGAAAAATTACACAATATTATGGACCATGCTTATGAGCGTGGGGCTGGCGTTGTGGGGCTTGGGAAACGCCGCCAGCCTCGGGGCCCAGGCCGCGCCTCAGGCGGAGCCGTCCGCCCCCGCTTCCGAGCCCGCGACCGAGACGGCCGAGCACACCATTACCCTGACCAAGGTGGTTGAAGTATATGAGTTCGAAGACCTGCGCGTGGCTGTGGATCAGTATCAGGTGGCGCGGGGTGACGGCCTTTTGAAGCTCCTTCGGGAACGGGGCGTTTTGACCAACCCGGCCGACGAAGCCAAAATGCTGCGCCTGGTCAGGAGTCTCAATCCCGAACTGACCGATCTCAATGACATCAAGGTCGGGCAGAGGTTGAACCTGCCGGCCCTGCCGGCCGCCGCGGAGGCCGGCGCGGGCGCGGACCCGGCCTTGGTCACGGAAACGGTCAAGGTGTATGAACGGCCCCAGAGCAGCCAGCAGCCGGCCAAAGTGGTGGTCAGGCGCCATCAGCCGGGCGCCCCGGGCGCCCCGGCTTCATCGGGCGGTTTGGATTTCCCGTCAGGCAACGCCGGCCCCCTGACCATGGATGCGGGCAGCCAGGTGGTGTATCGCACCGTTGAGGTCCGGCCCGGCGACACTTTGGAAAAACTGCTCCTGCGCGAAGGCATGGATCGTGATTTGATCTATCGGCATCTGCTTCGGGTAACCCAGAGGCTGAACCCTGAAATTCAGGACGTCAACCTTATTTTGGCCGGGGCGGAGTTGAAAATTCCGGCCGCCGGCGATTACCTGACCCCCATGGCCGGGGTTAATCCGCAACAGGTCCGGACCGCGGCGGCGGCCGCCGCCAAAGACGGCCCGGCCGCCGGCGGCCGGGGCCGGACTCTGGATCGCCAGCCGACGCCTTCCCAAGCTCAGGCCCAAGCCCAGGCCCAAGCTCAGGCCCAAGCTCAGGCCCAAGCTCAGGCCCAAGCCCAGGCCCAAGCCCAGGCCCAAGCTCAGGCCCAGGCCCAGGCTCAGGCCCAAGCCCAGGCTCAGGCTCAAGCCCAGGCTCAGGCCCAGGCTCGCGCTCAGGCTCAGGCTTCGACTCAGAAACCCTCCGAGCCGGCGCCTCAATCCCAGCCCGCCCCGACCCGGGCCGCGGTCCTGGATCTGCCCGACGTCGGGGAGGAATCCGCAAAAAACAGTCTGGGCCTGATTTTCACCCGGCTGGGCAGCAAGTTCAGCAGCCGGGGGCATTTGTCCCTGCCGGTGGGCGCGGGGGTCATCGAGGTGGACACGGCCAGCTTCCCCATGGTGGAAACCGCCGTCGGCACCCGGGTGATTCTGGACATCGGCTCCCGCCTGCCGCAGAGCACGATCAGAGCTTTGGAGGAAAACCATCCCGAGTACAAAATTTTCCGCACCGCGAAAAACGAGGGATTGGACCAGGCTCTTTTCCGCCTGTGGCCCTTGTGCGATTATTATCGGGTCTATAACCGCAACCGCACCTATGAGGGCGGCGGCGACATCAAACTGAAAATTTCGGCGGATTGGATCATCTGGCCCACCGCCTCCGCCTGGAGCGCCGGCCAGCCCTTGGTCATCAATCGGGCCACCCGCGCCGACCGCCGGACGGATGCCGATTGGACCGAATTTCTCGAAGCCCATGGTTTCAAAATAGTGGATATTCACCAAAACCTGGTGTTGCCCCTTCCCGAGCCTGATCCGACGCCTCCGGCTCCCTTGGCGGTGACCTCGCTTAAGGAGAGCAATCCGGCCCTCTTCGCCGCCGAGTTGGTCAAAGAACTGGGCGGCGATCCCACAGTCGGCCTGCAGCTGGACCTGGAAGCCGCCGGCGCGGGCGCGGCCAGCCTGACCGCCCCGGTTTTGTGGGAAAGCGGATCCACCCGAGTGGTTCTGGAGTTCGGGGAACTGCCGGCGGAGGCTTTGCAGACCTTGCGGCAGAGCGGCTACCGAGTGGTCTCGGTGGCGCCCGAGCCGGATCTGGCGGTGGTGGTCGAGGCCGTGCTGACCGGCTTCGGTCTCATCCCGCAGGAGAACATGGTGATCAACGCCCCGGCGGGCGGGCCGAAAATGTCCCTGACCATCAAGGGGTGGGTGACGATTCAGGGCGGCCGGAAAATTTTCATCACCCATACGGCCCTGGCCCCCGGGTTTAGCCGCCTCATCGAGCCGGGCCTGAAAATTTTGAAGTATTGAGTTGATCGGAATGAGGGTTTCGCTTAGCTTAACGGGTGTCGTTTATTCTGAATAAAATATTTGTGTGGTTATCAAATAAAATGCCTAAATTGAGGCAAGCGAACCAACCGGGCTCTCTCACGGGGCGGATTTTCACGGACGTCCCCACATGCAGTTTCGTCGTTTTTAATCGGCTGAATTTTCAGTTCACGCCTATCCGCGGTTTTATTTTGAAGGAGAGAGAGAACAATGAAATTGGGGACTAAAATCATCTTCGGGTTCGCCTTGACCAACGTCATTTTTATAGCCTTGGTGGCGGTGGTCTACATTTTTATGGGGCCCGTTCAATTCGGGTCCAATGACCTGACCGAAAACACCCTGCCGCTGATGGACGAAGCGGCCACCGTGCAATACGGCGTGGCCATGGAAAACTTCTATGTCCGCAGTTACCTTCTGGACCGTAACGACGAGACCTGGAAGCGGGCCGAGTCGTTCGGCGAGGAAGTGCGCAAAGCTTTTGAGGGCATCGCCGCCAACCTCAGGACGCCCAACGCCTGGACCATCAACGTCCCCGCCGTGTTGGAGCCATACCAGGCTCTGGTTGACGATTATCAAAAATATGGGGAACTGGCCAGCCAAGTGCCGGTCCGGCAAAAAGCCCTCGCTGATGGCCGGGCGAGCCTCATGGCCGGGCACGTGGAATTCGCCAAGCTCCTTGACGAGTTCTTGGGCTCCCAGGAAGAAAAACGTAAAGCTGAAGTGGCCAGTGGCGCCCCCGCGTCCGATATCGACCGGCGCGCGGCTCGGATTGGTTCCCTGCGCGAAATCCAAGAGGGCGGCGACAAGGTGGTTATTCTCATTTTACGAGGGTTCGCGGAGAATAATCCGGCTCTGTTTGAAGATGGCCGCAAAATCACCCAGGAGCTATCCAAACAAATCAGTAATCTGCTGGCCGATTCCCGGACCGAGGAGGCCCGGGCTATGGCCGTTGGGATGACGGAGGCCGTCAAAGTCTTGGATGGCGCGCTTGAACAGCTTGTCAAACAACAACTCGCTTCGGTCGAAGGCGCCGCCGCCCGGGGGGCTCTGAATAGCAACATTGTAGCCAACGCGGCCAAGCTGCGGGAGGTGGGCACCGCCATGGCCACCAAGGTGGCCCTTGATTCCAGTTCGGCGGCCAACCGGGTTATTTTCACGATGATGGTCGGTACCGCCGTGGCCCTGATCATCAGCTTGATCGCGGCCGTTCTCATCACCCGGGGCATTAC
>JAVBTP010000263.1:0-3807 GCA_031556115.1 Candidatus Adiutricaceae bacterium | reverse complement strand
GGATTCGAACCCACGGAAAATATTATTGATATTGTTTGAATTTTATATAGATCATAACGTTTTATGCCCCCCACTAATGCCCCAAAACCAGGAACCCCCTTCCGGGGGCTCCTGGTCAATGCTGGGCCGGACCACCCGGCGGCCCCCCGCTCTGACCGGCCTTCTGCAACAGCGAAGCGAATTCGGTCCTGACGAGTTGCATCAGGGCCTGCCCGTCCGGAGTGCCCAAGACGGCTTGAAGGCCTTCGGCGGTGAGCCCCGGCACACCGAGCATCAGCCCGACGTCGGGCTGAGCCTGGACCGGCGCGGGTTGGGCCTGGAAGCTCTCCAGGGCCTTGATCTGGGCGCAAACCATTCCATGCTGTTGTTGGATGCCCTGCATAGTCTTCTGGGCCTGGTCGTATTCCCGTTCAAGCTGCTGTTTTCGCTGTTCTAGAAAAATCCGTTGCGTGTTCGGATCGTTGAAGCCGGTACCGTAGCTGTACATGTTCATATGATCTCCTGTGGGTGGCCGCCTGTGCACAGGCGGCCACCGGAGGCGGACCGCCGGATTACGCGGCGGCCTTCAGGGCCGAGCCGATGGGGTTGGGCGTGGGGACGCCAAGAGAACTCAGAATGACGGCGGTTTGCCGCATCTGGCTGTTCTCGCCCCGGAGGGACAGGATTTCTTTTTCCATGTCACACATACGGTTGCCGGTGATCAGGTCCTTGAGTTCCTGTTTGGCGGCCGTGATGTTCATGTTGGTAGCACAGAATCCTTCGGCCATTTGGCGGCTCAAAAGGTCGGTATTGCGCTGGGCCTCAAACTTCACGGCGTCGATGTTGCGATTAGTTTCACAGCAGCATTTGGCCATTTCCAGGGCCTGGGCCGCGAAGCCGCTGTTGACCAGCTGGGTCAATTGGGCGAACTGCCCGGAGGTGATGCGGCCCTCGTTGCAGAGGGCCTGGAGAATCTGCGTGGTCTGGGTGGCCGACGCGGCGGCCAGGCTGGCCTGACCGGTCCGGACTTCGGCAATGCCGGCCTGGATGAAAGTGTTCTGATCGGCCAGGCGAGTGGTCACCAGGCCCAGGTTCTGGTTGATGTTGGCGGCGGCGTTGTCGACGGTGCGATAGACGTTGCCGAAGTTGTTGGCGTTGGCCAGGTTGCCGTTGATGCTGGTGATTTCGGCCACGGTGGCGTCCTTGGCCGCGTTGGTGGCGTTGATGACCGCCGCTTCCGTCAGGCCGGCCGCCGTTCCGCAGCGGTTGCCAAAACCACCGAACCCGCCGCCGCCCAAGGCGGCCCCAAGAATCAGGCCCATCAGGGTCCCGCCGTCGCCACCCCAGCCGTTGCCGTTCCCGAGCGGGACCACCGGCGCGATACCATTCATAGTCTTTCCCTCCTTTTTCAGATCGTAAAGTTCGCGTTCGAGGCGATTACAGGTCTCCTCGTACCCCTCGTGTTTAAGTTCCTGGATTTCGTGCTTCAGGGCGTCCTGCCCACGCTGAAGCTCGTGGACACCAGCTTCGTCCACCGCCATGTTTTCCTCCTTCCGGCTTTCGCCTGAAAATATTTTCTGGAATCGGGAACCGGGAAACATCGTCCCCGCCGGGCGAAGGGCACAAAAAAAGAGCCCATCACCAAGAAGATGATAGGCTCTAGAAGAAATCCGATGGTCGCGATACAGTCTTGCTACAGTCTCGATATTGTCCGGCTACGGTACGGCTACAGTCCGCCAACGGTCTTCGGCCCATTTGTCCCACAGCGGCAAGAGCCGCAACTGCTCGGACCGGGGCATGTCGAGATATTTCATGGGTTGCCCGCCCCAGAAGCGGGCCAGGATGGTTTCAACGGCTTTCGGTTCCAGCCCCAGGCTTTTCAGAAAGGCCCGGGCTTCGGCCGGGGAAATTTCGTTGCTCAGCCTACTTAAAAACCAGCGCTTTCGCCTGGCCAACACGCACCCTCCGTCTATTTATTGCAACAAATCAGAATACGTTCCCGAGTTATTCCAAGAAAAACCGTTTTCTCGGATTACCTCACTCCCTCCGCCCACTCCCTGAGCGCGGCCTTGTCGCTGTTCCCCATCCTCACCGCCGCCCGCAGCTCCAGGGCCCAGGCGGCCAGGTCCCCGTTGGTTTTGCCCCTCAGCTCCGGTTCGGGCACGTCCTGAAGGTAGACCGCCGGCGGCCTCATCGGCCGGGCCGGCGGGCACGGCTTACCGCAGGCACTCAAGCACACCGTCAGGGCAAGGAGTGTCAGCCCAAGCCCGAGCTTCTCCATCATGGTCGTATACCTCCCTCAGTTTCGCTTCCAGGGCTGTTCTCTCAGCCAAGAGGCGGGCGCGCTCCGCTTCCCTGACGGCCAGGGCTTTGGCGTTGGATTCCACTTCGATTGTCAGCGCCGTGTTCTCGCGGGTCAGGGTCCGCACCTGCTGGTTCAGGAGTTCATTCCCCGCCCGCAGCTGGCCGATCCACAGCCAGGCCGCCCCGGCCACCAAAAACGCCACCAGCCCGGCCCAGATTTTCCATTCGCCGGTCACAGCGCACCCCCAATCGTCACGGCCATGGCCAGGATCACCGTGGCCAGCGCCGGCGCGTAAAAATCCCACCGGTTCCCGGCCGACCAACTCGGTGGCCACAGGCAGGGCACGGCCACCGATAACTCCTCCCAGAGTTCCACACGGGGGACTCCCGCCCGCTCGGCCGCCTTGTGCTCCTCCTGGTCATGCTCCCGGCCGTAAAACAGGGCCATCGCGCATCCGGCGCCGGCCCAGGCGCCCACCGCCCAGGACCCGGTTACCAGCCGGAACAGGCCGGCCACGATCAGCTGGACCGCCACGCCGATCACCAGGTGGGCCAGCGCGGTTATTTTTTCATCTTTCGTCATCACGATCCCCCATTTCCGGCGGACGTCCCCGCCGGCCGAAAGCGTTGATCCCCTTGCTGCCCAGGTTGTAGGCCAGGACGAACCCCAGAGCCATTTCCAGACTGGGGGGAAAGGCCTCCACCGGCCGACCCAGCCAGAAATACACGGCCAGGCCGAAGACCAGCCAGAAGGCCACCCGGCCGAGAGACAGGGTTTTCCGGCCGCCGACCACCAGGCCCTTGAGGGTGGTCATTCCGGCAGCCATGCCGCCCTCTTGAGCCAGCCCTTGAGAAACTTGGCCTGGCCGGGTTTGCGGTTGACGATGGCCCGGTAATGATTGGCCTGGGCCTGACAGATTTCCGTCAACAACGTCGATTCCCCCTGGGGCCGGCCCAGAACCTCGTCCAGGGCATTGAGGGTCAGCGGCCCGGCCTGGCCGTCCACCGCCAGCTTGCGGACCGGCTCCATGGCGTTGATGGCCCGTTGCAGGATTTTAACCGCGCCGGCCACCCCGACGTTGACACTCATGTCGAACAGTTTGGCCGTGACCCGCGGCCCGGCGGCCAGGCGCTCCCACGGCTCCCAGAAGTTGGCGCGGTAGAATTCGGCCACCAACGAATCCATCTCCTCGTCGCGGTCGAAGCAGGCGTTGATCAGCCTGGCCGTCCGCGCCCCGGCCGCCTTGACTTTGTCGATCAAGGCCCATCCCGGCCACTTGGGCCAGTTGTTGCGGCTGACCCCTTTGAAGGTTTCGCCGCCGGAGTCATCCCGGTCGTTGGCGTACCCGCCTTCGAATTTCAGCATGTGTTCTAAAGCCTGTTGAAAACTCATTCTCCAATCCTTTCCGAACGGGCGGCCCGGCCGACGAAAGTCGGCAGCCGATCAGTTGTCGCGGAGTCGCCAGCGGGCGCCGCCCGCTCATTCCAATCCCAATCCTTTCAGAACGTAGCCGATGACGATAC
>JAVBTP010000266.1:0-3943 GCA_031556115.1 Candidatus Adiutricaceae bacterium | reverse complement strand
CGAGGCTCCGCCCGTCATTCTGGGGCGGGAGCTTTCCACCCAGATCAACGTCTATCAATACGACCTGGTCAAGGTCATTTCCCCTTTCGGCCGGGTGACCCCTTTGGGAGCCCGCTCGCCCCTGACCCGTGAGTACCAGGTGGCCGGCACCTTCCACAGCGGCCTGTATGAATACGACTCCAACCTGGCCTATATGTCCCTTTCGGAGGCCCAGACGCTCATGGCCATGGACGGGGAGGTCTCCACCATCGAACTCATGGTGGACGACGTCTACCGGGCCGACAAAATCCGTTCGGCGGTGTTGGACCTGTTGGGCCGCGACGACTACTGGGGCCGGGACTGGATGCAGATGAACCTCAACCTTTTCGCCGCCCTCAAGCTGGAACAGACGGCCATGTTCGTGGTCCTGACCCTCATCATCGTGGTGGCCGCCTTCAATATCGTGGCCACCCTCATCATGATGGTCATGGAAAAGAACCGGGACATCGCCATCTTGAAATCCATGGGCGCCACCAAAAAGCAGATCCGGCGGATTTTCACCATCCAGGGTCTGACCGTGGGGGTGATCGGGGCTTTGAGCGGCCTGGCGGTGGGGGTGACCCTGTGCCTGCTTCTGCAAAAATACAAATTCATTTCCCTGCCCGCCGATGTCTATATGATGGACAGCCTGCCGGTGGAGATGCGGGCCATCCACATCGGCCTGACCGTGGCGGTGACCATGGTCATCAGCTACCTGGCCACCATCTATCCGGCCGGCAAGGCCGCGGCCCTCGACCCGGTGGAGGCGCTGCGCTATGAATAGGCGGGAACCGGCCGGCGCGGTCATTCTGGAGGCCCGGGGGCTGACCAAGATCTTCGCCAGCGGCCGGGAGGAACTGCGCATCCTCGACGGGCTGGATCTGGAGGTGGCCCGGGGCCGTTCCCTGGCCATTTTAGGCGCCTCGGGGTCGGGCAAGTCCACGCTGCTGTATATTCTGGGCGGGCTGGACCGGCCCACCGCCGGCCGGGTGCTTTTCGAAGAGCGGGAGGTCTTTCAGCGGAGCGAGGAGGAGCTGGCCGCCTGGCGCAACCGCGCCGTGGGTTTTGTTTTTCAGTTCCACCATCTTTTGGGTGATTTCACCGCTCTGGAAAACGCGGCCATGCCGGCCCGTCTGGCCGGCCTCGATCCCGAAAAGGCCGAGGCCCTGGCCCGGCCGATTCTGGACCGGGTGGGCCTGGCCGGCCGGCTGGACCACAAGCCGGGGGAACTGTCCGGCGGCGAACAGCAGCGGGTGGCCCTGGCCCGGGCCCTGGTCATGGAGCCCCGGATACTGCTGGCCGACGAGCCCACCGGCAACCTGGACGCCAAAAGCGCCGGAGCGGTCAACGCCTTGATTTTAGAGCTGGTGGCCGAACGAAACCTGGCCGCGGTGATTGTGACCCATAACAATCAATTGGCCGCGCTGGTGGACCGGCCCCTGGAATTGGTGAGCGGCCGATTACAGGCTCTGGAATGAGGGACGGCGATTTTTTTGACAGTAATGAATGTTAGTAATATCAGTGTATTAAGTGGTTGTAAGGGAATGGTTGCTTTTTTTGCTTGTATTTTTTCCCTAAAATACAAATAATAAGAATCTAAAAATGGGAGAGAGGGTGGAGTCTGGTCGGCTCTCCCGGTTCCGGTTCTTGAGGGCCGGGCTCTCTTCGGCTGCGGTCTCGGGCGACATCGTCTTGGTTCGGGGGCCGGCTCAAAAGCGTTCCGAGGTTCGTCTTTATGAAGAAGTTCACCTTGTTGCTGATTTTCACCTTAGCCTGTGTCATGGCTCCCGCCGCGTCTTTCGCCCAGGAAGGCGCCCGGGTGGCGGTGATGCCCGTCCAAATGTCGGCCGAAGGGGCGCAGCTCGAGCAGCTCAACCGGCTCGGCAAGGGGCTGATGAGCGTCTTGATGACCGGCCTGTCCGACCAGGGGCTGATGGCCGTGGCCATGGGCGACAACGCCCTGGCCCTCGGCGACGTGGCCGCCCAGGCCCAGGCCCGGGAGATGGGGACCGATTACCTCATGAGCACCCGGGTGGTCAAAAACGGTGAAAAATACAACATGACCGGCCAGTTGGTGGCCCTGACCGGCGGTAAGTCCTCCAAGCGGGTCACGGTCACGGCCGACGCCTCCAACCAGTTGCCCCAGGCCGCCGAACGGCTTATCCAGATGACCACCGACCATCTGTTCGGGAGCGGCTCCCCGGTGGCGTCGGTGACCGTCTCGGGCAATACCATGCTCGATTCCCAGGCCATTTTGAACTCCCTGCGGCTCCAGCCCGGGGGGACTTATAATGAGGCCAAGGTCACCAGCGACCTTAAGCGGATTTACGCCATGGGCAAATTCGTTGTTGTGCATGTCGTGGTACGCGTCGTGGCCGGCGGCAAGGCCGTCAAATTCGTGGTGGTGGAACGGTCCCAGGTGAACAACATCGCCTTCAGGGGCAACAAGAAATTCGACGACGAGGAACTGCGGGAAGTTATCGGCATCAAGCCCAACGATATCCCCAGTGAACGGAATATTTCCGACTCGGTGGAAAATATTAAAAAATTATATGCCGACAAAGGCTTCCCCAATGTTCAGGTCATGACCTCGGTGGAGACCGACGGCGGCGGCCGCGGCGTGTTGGTCTATGAGATCGCCGAGGGCGGCAAGATTTATATCAAAAACATCGAATTCGACGGCAATGAGTTTTTTTCCGATTGGACGTTGAGCCGCAAGATTGAGACGTCCACCCGCAATTTCTTCCTGTCCTGGATCAGCGGTTCGGGCAAGCTTAATCAGGAAAAGCTCTCCGGCGACTCCCAGAAGTTAGAGGGTTTTTATCAGAATAACGGCTTTTTGCGCGCCCAGGTGGGTGATCCCGTCATCACCAACGCCGGTGATGACGGCGCCCTGACCGTCACCTTCCCCATTGTGGAGGGCCCGCGTTTCAAGGTGGGCGAGGTCACCATCGGCGGCCAGCTGCTGCCGGACGATGAACTCAAGACGCTGATGAAATATGTGGAAATCCGGAATGAAACCTGGTTCAGCCGGGAGGTTATGCAGGAGGACATCAAGGCCCTGCAAACCTACTATTCCGATAAAGGGTATGCCCACAACTCGGTGGAACCCAATATCACCGGTCCCCACGACGGCGACAAGCTGGATGTGGAGTTCGTGATCCAGCCCAACAACAAAGTGTATTTCGACCGCATCACCATTGTCGGCAACGAAAAGACCCGGGACAAGGTCATCCGGCGCCAGCTCTCGGTGGTGGAGGGCGACCAGTATTCCGCTTCCAAGATTCAGGCCAGCCAGTCCAACCTGATGCGCAGCACTTATTTCGAGCAGGTCAACCTGGTGCCCGGGCCTTCGGATACCGATGACCAGATGAACCTCAGGGTCGAGGTCAAGGAGCGTCCCACCGGCTCTTTCCAGATCGGCGGCGGGTACAGCAACTTCAACTCCGTTTTTGGCGTCATCCGTTTGACCCAGGACAACCTCTTCGGCTATGGCCGCCGGGTTTCGGTGGAAGCCAATGTGGGCTCCAAAAACACCCTGTTCGACATCTCCTTCACCGACCCGTGGGTTTTCGACATCCCCTTGACCATGGGGGTGGATCTCTTCCGGTACGAGAATAAATACGACTACTACACCAAGAAGTCCACGGGCGCGGCTCTGCGGGCCGGCTATCCGGTCTGGGGCAATTTTTACCTCAGCGCCCGCTACACTTTGGAAAAGATCGACATCACCGATATCGACCGCGGCGCCTCGGCCGCCTATCAGTCCATGAAGGATTATTCCACGGACAGCGTGGTGACCGTGACCCTGCGGCGCGACACCCGCAACCACTTCTTCTTCCCCAACCAAGGGTCCATCGCCCGGTTGAGCTATGCCAAGGCCTCCACCCTCTTCGACGGCGACACCAATTTCAGCCGGTACGAA
>JAVBTP010000039.1:0-4649 GCA_031556115.1 Candidatus Adiutricaceae bacterium | reverse complement strand
CCGGGCCGCCGCTGAACTGGCCCTGGATGCGGCCGCCGAGATGTTCGTTGGCCTGATAGGTGTTCTGCCGGGGCGCGGGCCGGCCGAGGGGCTGCTGAATCGGGGCCGCGGGTATGGGGATTCCTCCGGGCATAATTGCCTCCTTACTTTTGCGCGGCCGGTTCATCTTCGGCCGGGCGGTTGGCGTAAATCTCGTTCACGCGCCTGGTGTACAAAAAGTTCTCCAGATCGGCCACGCGGAGGCGGTGATGGGCGCCGCCCTCTTCAATGACCGGCCCGAGGGTGGCCGGGACCTCGTGAAGCCCGCTGAGGCCTTTGGTCTGAAGGAACTCGTCAAAAGCGGCAAAACGGTAATAGACGCCGAATTTTTCAATGGCCCGGTCGAGGTCGGCCGGGTCGGCGTGGGCCGCGTCCGCGCGTTTGGCCTCCAGAAAGTCGTCGAGATCGGCCACGCGGTAATAGACCTCCCCGCCCAGCCTGGCGAAGGGGATTTTGTAACGGGACAAGTGACGCACCGGGTCGAAAACGCCCACGCCGCAGCCTAAGCGCATGGCGGCTGTTTTCGGGGTGACCCACTTTTGGCAGGCAGGCGGGGCGCCGGGGGCGAACATGCGCTCCACGCCGACCGGATTGGCCGCGTTGATGGTGTTGGCCAGAATGGCCGCGTTGTCGAGGTCGCTCGTTGATTGAACCATGATCCGTTCCTTTCGGGGCCGAGGCCCGGGGGCCGCCTTGGGCGGCGATTGTTAAGGTGGCGGCCGCGAAGCGGGCGCGATTTTGGCTGGGAACCAGCCGTTGTATATTTAAAAACTTTACTAAAATTATAATAACTGTATATTTTAAAGAAAACAAAACCGCCCCGCACCGGCCGCTGAAGGCGTCCAGGCCGAATTTTGCATAGATATCGCGCTATAACAAAGAGAAATCCAAATCCAACCAGGTCGGCAGAAAGAAATTCCGCTGTCGGTTGATGATTTGGAGTATACCCTAAACTTTAGATTTTATCAAGTATTATTTTTACAAAATACAGAATGATAAAGTCATATAAACAAGTCCAAAGCCGACTTTTTCGGTTTACGGCGGGTATCAGGGATGGACGGGAGAGTCGGGAGAGCCGAGAGGCGGGGGATGAAGGCGCGGGGCGCGGGGCCCGAAATCATGGCCAACCCCGTGCTCATGGCGGCCGGATTATACGCCGTCATGGGAATAAAAAGGCCGGCGCCCAAACCGAATATGGGCGCCGGCCTTTTTATGAAACATCGCTGGCACTCTGTACCGCCGGCCTTCAGGGCCGGTCGGCCAGGGCTACCGCCGCCTGTAAGAGCACTTGGGCGCCGGCGATGAGGTGTTCCGGTTCAGCGTGCTCGGCGGTGTTGTGGCTGAGGCCGTCGCGGTTGGGCACAAAAATCATGCCGCTGGGGCAGATTCGGGCCAGCATCTGGGCGTCGTGCCCGGCCCCGCTGGGGAGGCGGCGGCAGCTCAGGCCCAGGGCGCGGGCCTGGGTTTCGATGAGAGCTTTGATCTCTTCATCAAACGGCACGGTCGGGAAGTCGGCCAGGCTTTGGCGGGTGAGGCCCACGCCTTCGGCGGCGGCCGCTTCCTCGGCAAAGGCCCAGAGCGCCGCCTTGGCCCGCCCCAGGACTTCCGGCCGGTAATGACGCATATCCACCGTGAAGACCACCCGGTTGGGGATGACGTTGACCATCCCGGGCCCAAAAGCGCTCACCCGGCCGACGGTGGCCACCAGGCCGGGCGCCGGCCCGGCGGTCAGTTCGCGGGCGAAAACCATGATTTTAGCGGCCGCATGGCCCGCGTCGCGGCGCCGGCCCATGGGGGTGGTGCCGGCGTGGTTGGCCACCCCGGCCAGGGTGAATTCGGTCCAGGATATACCCTGAACGCCTTCCACCACCCCGAGGCGCACTTTTTCCCCGTCCAGAACCGGGCCCTGTTCGATGTGCAGTTCCAGATAACGGTCCACCGCGAAACCGGTCTCGGGCGCCGGCCCGTCATAGCCGATGTCGCGGAGGGCCTGACCCAGGGTCACCCCCTGCTGGTCGGCGTGGTTCAAGGCCTCGGCCAAAGGCAGGCCGCCGGCGAAAACCAGGCTGCCCAGCATGTCCGGATGAAACCGCACCCCTTCCTCGTTGGTGAAGACGGCCACGGCCAGGGGGCGGCGGGTGGTCCGGCCGCGGTCGTTCAGGGCGGCCACCACCTCCAGGCCGGACAGCACCCCGTAGTTGCCGTCATACAGGCCGCCGGTGGCCACCGTGTCGATGTGGGAGCCCATCATCACCGGCGGGCCGGACTCCAGGCCCGGCCGCAGCCCGATAAGGTTGCCGATCCGGTCGATTCTGACCGTGAGGCCCAGTTCCGCCATGCGGGCGACGATGAGGTCGCGGGCCGCCTGGTCCTCGGGGGTCAGGGCCAGCCGTTTGACGCCTCCGCCGGGCAGGGCGCCCATCCGGCCCAGGTCGGCGATGGATTGCATAAGACGCGGGCCGTTAACGGAAGGGTAGTCCATTGATCGACGCTCCCCGGTCACTGTTCGGTGGTTGCGTTTGGTTCGGAGGAGGGGGAAACGGCCGCTTCGGGAGTCTCCGCCGGCGCGCCCTTGACCCGGCCGCTGATGACCAGGCGCACTTGGGGGGACACGGGATCATTGGTCAGAACCCAGGCCGTCTTGCGCAGAGTCTGGCCGGCCCACTCGGGGTAGACTTTTACGGAAATGGTGATCGCCCCGGTTGCGCCCGGGGGGATGACGCGGTCGAACATGGCCGCCGCGCAGCCGCAGCCCGGCTTGACTTCAGTGATTTCCAGGGGAGCGTTCCCCTCGTTGGCGATGGCGAATTCATGCCGGACCAGGGCCCCCGGTTCAATGTCCCCGGCCTCATACACGGCCGACTGGATCATCAGGCGGGGCTTGGGCCGGGCGCTTTCGCCCGGCGGGGCGGTGGACTGGGGCAACTGCTGGGCGTGGGCCGTTCCACTGAAAGCCAAGGCCGCCAAAGCGGCCAGGGTCAGGAAAATCCGTTTTCCTTGATTCAATATCCGGGCTATCAATTCGGCCAGCTTTCCAGAAGCTCCCTTTTGGCGGCTTCGAAATTTTTGGCCCCGTCTTCCAGCAGGGCGTTGTATTGACGTTCGGTCAGGTTTTCCGACTCCAGGTTGAGGGTCAGATACCTGGCGCAAAACAGGGGGCCGAGAGCGGCGGCCAAATCGCCCCGCCGGCCATCGTCAGCCTGGGCAAAGGCCGTGATGGCGGCCACCACGCTGCGCCGCCATTGATCCTGGGACCAGTCGGGGTTGTCGCCGGCGGCGGCCAGCCTCCCGTCGAGGTCGGCGGCCAGGTCGGAGGGGAGGAAGCTCCGCCACATTTCCCGATATTGGCGGCCCAGCTCCAGAAAGGAATCTCGCAGGTAGGCGCGGTCCACCACCACCTGGGGGGCGGGCTTCAACGGCGGCTGGGAGGTGCCGGCCACCATGGTGCCCCGGACCCGGATGGGCGCGCTCCAGAAATCGCGGGTCTCGGTGATCTGCTTGAACATGGCTTTGGCCACATGGGTGAAGGCCTTGGCCAGGTCGGCGTCGAGCTTGGTCTCCGTGGCCAGCCGGGGGTAGGCCATAAATGATTGGCAAATGCGGACCTGGTTCCGGAGGGCCAACGTCAGCATCTGGAAATCGGACTTGTAGCCCCGGTCATCCGGTTCCCACCGCTGGGCGAGGAACAGGTCGTTGACCTTGGCGGAAAAGGCGTGGTCGACGCAGAGCGGCTGGGCGATCTGCCGGCCGTAGAGCGCCCGGCCCAGCGGATACACCATGACCCGGGTGATGGGGGAGTCGTGGCGATGCCGGACATACAGAGGGCTGACGTAATCGGCCTGGCCGCTCAAAATGGGTTCCGCCAGGTTCGGGATCCAGGTGGTTTTGACGCTGAGGAGATTGGCGTCCAGAATGATCACCACCTTGGCCGAAAGGAACTTGGCGATGAGAAAGATGTTTTCCAGATTGATCCCCTTGCCGCGGGCCTCCGGCGGCGAGGAGACGTACAGGCGGGGCACCACGCACTCCGCCCCGAAGAAAGCCTCCAGGGTGCCGTCTTCGGAGTGGTTGTCGCAGTTGACGATCACCGAACGCAGGTTCGGGTAAAAATTGATCAGGCCGGTGGCCGCTTTCCGGGTGGGGAGGGCGATATTGGCCGCTTCTTTATATGAGGGGATGAAGACGGCGATGTCCGCCTGCATAACCTGTTCGGGATTGATCACCTCGTGGATCATATTGTGGTCGCTTTTCAGCATTTCGAGCATGGCCGAAGTCCTTTGGGTCAACAGTGGCGAAATCAGGGGCCGGGAGGCTTTCGCGCGCTCCTCCAGCCGATCCGCCGGCCGGCCGGGAGCGCACGTTCTCTGAAAGACGCGATTATAGCATTTTCTCAGAAATTCCGCCACCTGATCGACAGTTTTTTCGGCCCGGCCCGCTCATTATTCAAAGCCGCCCCATAAACGCGGTTTTGACGGCGGACTGGCCTTAACGGCCAAAGCCGCAATCGGGGAAATGGCAATCGGGGCACTGCCCGCAAAAACCGCCGTGGCCCAGGGAGGTGAAGTCCCGCCGGGTCAGGCGCTGGCCGGCCAGAAGGCGGGGGGCGATCA
>JAVBTP010000270.1:0-4235 GCA_031556115.1 Candidatus Adiutricaceae bacterium | reverse complement strand
CCGGGGCCGGGGCGTCGGCGTTTCGCAAAAATCGGGAAATCCGCGGCCTGGAGGGACCGCGCGCCGCGCCATCACCGAAAGCCGGCGCGGGGCGTTGGACGCTTCATTTCAACACGCCACGCCGGACTCGGCTCACCGGCCCGCTTTCAAGCGAACGCCCCTTCCCCGTCATTTCCCTTTTCCGACCTTCTCTTCCTCGACATCAAACCCCGGCCAAACCGTTGCCGCCAGTTGACCGCGACGGACCGCGGCGGACCGCGGCGGGGTCACCCGGGCGGAGGCCGAGGCCTGAAAAAAAGATGACGGCCAGACCTCGGGAGAGTGGCCCGCGGCCTGGACGGGAGGGGGTGGCCGCTGTTCATCACGTAAAACATAAACGGATTCAAACCGGATGCATACGCTCCGCCCGTTGAGGAAAATGATCTTGACAGAAATTCAGCGGTGCTGTACCCTGTTAATGTACGAATACTTGTCACAAATAAAGAATATATAATTTCGAATAACCCCGGCTGGTCCGAGGTTCGATGGATGGTCCGTTGAACAACCGGTTTCTGCCCAATCGCGGCTTTCGGGCCGCCACGCACAAGTACGTCTCGGCACACTACAAGGCTCGGTGAGGGGGCCTTACCGGCCGAATCACCGCTGAACGAATTTCAGTCGGCGGACGGCGAAACAAACCACAGGAGGTTTCACAGCATGCAATCACAGTCTGCACTCGACAAACACATGAATCGCGCGATGGAGCGCGAATCAGGCCTGAACCGGGGCATGAAAGGCCGACACATTTTCATGATTTCTCTGGGCGGCGTCATCGGCACCGGCTTGTTCCTGGGTTCCGGGGCCATAGTCAGTCAGGCGGGCGCCTTTGGCGCCGTTCTGGTCTATTTGATTGGCGGCCTGAGCATGTACATGGTTATGCTCTGCTTGGGCGAACTGGCCGTGGCCATTCCTGTGGCCGGCTCTTTTCAAACGTATTCCCGCGAGTTCATTCATCCGGCCGCCGGCTTCACCGTGGGCTGGCTTTACTGGCTTAACGGGGTTATCACTATTGCCGCCGACTTGGTCGTGGCCGGCATTCTTCTCAACCAAGTACTGCCCGACACTTCGATCACTTTTTGGATCATTTTGTGGTTTTTTATACTTATAGGCCTCAACTGTCTGGTGGTCAACGTCTTCGGCGAGGCCGAATTCTGGTTTTGCAGCATCAAAGTCCTGGCCATCATGTTCCTTTTGGTCGTCGGCGTACTCTATATCGTGGGTCTTATCGGCCCGGAAGGCGCGGGGGGTTTTAGCAACTATCTCTTCACCGACCCGGAAAGCGGCAAAGGAGGGCTTTTTCCAAACGGCATCTCGCCTGTATTTGGCACCCTGGTGCTGGTGGCCTATGCCTTTAACGGCACTGAAATTATCGGCATCACCGCCGGCGAGAGCGACAATCCCGGCAAATCAATCCCCAAGGCGGTCAACAACACGGCTTTCCGTACTTTGTTCTTTTACGTCTTCTCCATCATCATCATCGGCGCTATCGTCCCCTGGCCCGAAGCCGGAGTCACCGACAGCATCTTTGCGGTGACCTTTCAAAAAATCGGCATTCCCTATGCCCATACCATTATGAACCTGGTGGTGGTGACTTCGGCTCTTTCCTGCGGCAACTCCTGGGTTTATTGCACAACCCGCATGGTTTGGTCGCTGGCCCGCGACGGTTCCGCCCCCAAAGCCCTGGGTAAACTCAACAAGCAGCAGGTGCCCATGTTTGCCATGTTCTTCACCATGGCTTTCGCCTCTATCGCCGTGATGGCGGAAGTGACAGGCAGTGCCGGCCAGTTCTATATCTACTTGATGAGCGTGGCCGGTTTGGCCGGCGTGGTTGGCTGGATGGCCATCTGCCTGTCTCAATACAATTTCCGCAAGAGATATATGAAAGAACACCATAACGATATCTCCGGCTTGATTTATAGAACGCCTTTCTTCCCGGCCGTGCCCCTCATCGGTCTGATTTTCAACGGCATCGTCTTCTTCGGCAGTTACCTTGACGAAGGCATGCGCTTGGGCCTCTATGCATTTATACCCTGCACCATCTTCCTTTTGATTTGTTACTACCTCTTCGTCGCCAAGAAGCACAAAGAGGCCGACAAGGCGCTTATGGGCTGACCATAAGCCTCGTCTCGCGCCTGGAAGAAAAGCCCCCGCGCGGAATCGGAAAAATTTCCGATCCCGCGCGGGGGCGTCCATCCGCCCGTATCGGCCCGGCCTCAAGCCGGGCCGATACGTTTCGAAAGCCGGCCCATGACGCCCCGCGAAAAATCCCGACCCTGTGGCCCGATGCGGGCCCTCCCCGCGGCGGCCTTTATGTGGGGCCTCACGGTATCCGGCCAACCGCGCCGTGAAGCCCCGGGCCGGCTTCCACCGGTCACCGGGCCCGACTTGACTTTCCAGTGGCCGTGCCCAATAATAAATATCAAGTATAAGGGGAAGCCTGCGAATTCCACGCGGCGGCGGCCGGGAACGGGAGGCGGACCAATGAATCGACGCGAAATGTTGAAAGCCGCGGCCGTGCTGGGCTCGGCCGCCCTGTTGAAAACCACCGGCGCGGGTGAATTATTGGCCCAGACCTTGAGCCCCGACGGAAAGGCGGCGGCGGGCGCGCCGGCCGATCTGGTGGCGGTCATGGGCGGAGAGCCCGCCGACCTGCTGGCCCGGGCCCTCTCCGAACTGGGCGGGCTGAAGCGCTATGTGAAGAAGGGGCAGCGCGTGGCCGTCAAGCCCAATATCGGCTGGGCCGAAAAGCCGGAGCGGGCGGCCACCACCAACCCCGATCTGGTGGCGGCCCTGGTCAGGAACTGCCTGACGGCCGGGGCCGCCGAGGTGCTGGTCTTCGACCACACCTGCGACGGATGGAACGCCTGCTACCAAACCAGCGGGATAGCCGAGGCCGCCGAAGAGGCGGGCGGCCATATGGCGCCCGCGCACGAGGAATCATATTACCAGAGCGTGCCCCTGCCCCGGGGCCGGATCCTGAAGGAAACCAAGGCCCACCGGGTCATACTGGATTGCGACGTCTGGATCAACGCGCCGGTCCTCAAACATCACGGCGGCACGAGCCTGTCCATCGCGATGAAGAACTACATGGGCCTGGTCTGGGACCGGCGCGCCTTTCACCGCAACGACCTCCAGCAGTGCATCGCCGACGTCTGCACTCTGGAAAAGCGCCCGGCCCTCAACGTCGTCGATGCCTACCGGGTTGTGGTCGACCACGGGCCGCGCGGCCGTTCGACCGCCGATGTGGCCACCCCCAGGGCGCTTCTGAT
Organism: Candidatus Adiutricaceae bacterium; assembly: GCA_031556115.1. Lineage (GTDB taxonomy): Bacteria > Desulfobacterota > Desulfarculia > Adiutricales > Adiutricaceae > Adiutrix. The sequence continues at coordinate 927 of JAVBTP010000270.1, read as the reverse complement.
TTCAGGCGACATCGTGGCCGTGGATACGGCCGCCGCGAAATTCTTCAGCCAGCTCAGGCCCCTGGACCTCGATCAGACGACCCACATCGCCAAAGGGGCGGAGTTGGGTCTCGGCACCGCGAATATCGAAGCACTCAACATCAAGCGTTTGAAGTTGTGAAGTCTCCGTGCCGGCCTCGCGGAAATCGTCCAGAGCGCGCCTGATCCGCCTGACGGCGGCGACGGTGATGTTCATTTCGCTGACCCTGGCCCTGGCCGACTTTACGGGGGCTTTTCCGCCGGCCTTCAAACGCCTGGCCGACATTCAATTCGTCCCGGCCCTGTCGGCCGGGAGCGCGGCGGTGCTGATCGTCTTGGCTGTCGCCACCCTGCTCGGCGGCCGGCTCTATTGCTCCGTGGTCTGCCCTTTGGGAATAGTTCAAGACCTCGCGGCCCGCCTGGGCCGGCCCTCGTTTCACTATAAAAAGCGGGGGAACGGGCGTTGGGTTTTACCGGCCCTCTTCCTCGGCGCCCTTCTCCCGGGCTTCACCGCCTGGGCCGGACTCCTCGACCCCTACAGCATTTTCGGCCGCCTGGTCATTCACATGGTCAGGCCCGCGGCCATCGCCCTCAACACCCTTCCGGCCGGCGCGGCCGAAGGGCTCGGCAGTTACGCCTTGTATCGAGAAACGTTGATTTTCAACGGCCGGGCCGCGCTGGCCGTGGCCCTGGCCGGTTTTCTTCTGGCGGCCGTTCCCGCGTGGCAAAACGGGCGGGCCTATTGCGGTTTCCTGTGCCCGGTGGGCCGGCTGCTGGGGCTTCTGAGCCGCCGGTCGTTTTTCAAAATCCGCCTGGACCGGCAAAAATGCCGTGGCTGCGGGCGCTGCGAAAAGGCCTGCAAAGCCTCATGTCTGGACAGCCGCGCGGGGACCATCGACCACGGCGAAT
>JAVBTP010000161.1:0-10143 GCA_031556115.1 Candidatus Adiutricaceae bacterium | reverse complement strand
GGAACTTGAGTAGTTGCTTCGCGGCCACTGAAGTCCAGTGATTTCGGGCTTTGGCGAAATCACGGGTACGACTTATTTTGTTGCCGGAGTAATATGATGTCCAGGCCGAACTCCGACTCCGGCCTCCCCCCGGGCTTCATGGCGGACCCATAATCTTTCGCGGAGGGCTTCCTGTTGCCCCGCTTCCCAACCGGCCGCCCGCCCCCGGCCTTATCCCTGGCCGGCCTCCCGACGAGGCGCCGAGGCCCATTCTTTCGCCCGAAGAGAGTTGACACCGCCGAATTCGGTTCTTTTCCTTGGCCGCCTTTCATGGTATACTCCTAAATTGGTCTCCGACGCCCCGAATTTTTTCCAAAAAGTAAGGATATCCCCATGTTGATTGATTTGAAACCCGAAGCCAAAAACCTCACCGACCGCCTCTCCACCCTCAGGGGGTATCTTTGACCTGGCGGGCATGAAAAACCGGTTGGGGGAACTCGATGAGGTCATGGGCCGGTCCGATTTCTGGGACGACCCCAAAAACGCCCAGGCCGTGGGTCAGGAACGCACCCAGTTGAGCGACAAACTCCAGGCCTGGAACGATCTGGAGAACGAGGGCGAGGAAATCGCCATCCTGCTGGACCTGGCGATGGAAGAGGGCGACGAGTCGCAGGAACCTGAAATTTCGGGCAAGATCACCGGCCTGACCAAAGCCTTGGATCTCTATGAAGTTAAACGCACCCTCAGCGGCCCCCACGACTCGGGCAACGCCATCGTCGACATCCACGCCGGCGCCGGGGGCACCGAGTCCCAGGACTGGGCCTCGATGCTCCTGCGCATGTATCTGCGCTACTGCGACCGCAACGGCTTCAAGACCCAGATGGTCGATTACCTCGACGGCGACGAGGCCGGCCTCAAAAGCGCCACCTTCACCGTGGCCGGGCCCTATGCCTTCGGCCTCTTCCGGTCCGAGGTGGGCATCCACCGGCTGGTGCGCATTTCGCCCTTCGACTCCCAGAGCCGCCGCCACACCTCCTTCGCCAGCGTCTTCGTCACCCCCGACGTGGCCGACGACATCGTCATCGAAATCAACGACAAGGACCTGCGCATCGACACCTACCGGGCCAGCGGGGCCGGCGGCCAGCACGTCAACAAGACCAGTTCGGCCATCCGCATCACCCATTTGCCCACCAATATCGTGGTGCAGTGCCAGGACGACCGCAGCCAGCACCGCAACAAGGAAATGGCCATGAAGGTCCTCCGGGCCCGGCTCTACGCCCTGGAAGAGGAAAAGAAAGCCGCCGAGGTCAACAAGCTCCATGAGAGCAAGAAAGACATCGCCTGGGGCAGCCAGATCCGCTCCTATGTCCTCCAGCCCTATCGCCTGATCAAGGATAATCGCACCGGCTATGAAAGCGGCAATGTCGACGCGGTGCTGGACGGGGATCTGGATGGGTTCGTCAAGGCCTTTCTTTTGAAGCAGGCCAACGAGCGCGCTGACGGTTGATTCCGCTTCGTCCGCCGCGCGCGACGGTGAAGGGAGAAGGTCCGTATGAAAGCCTGGTTGCCCATTTTGGTCGATAACTGGCCCGAGTCTCCGGTTCTGGCCCTGTCCACGGTCCGCCATCTGGCCCGGGCGGCGGTTTTTGACCGGGACGGCGAGCTTTTGGCCGGCGGCCTCGGCTCTCCGACGCTTTTGGGCCAGGCCGCGGAGGAAGCCCGGCTGATGGCCCCCGGGGAATGCCGCCTTCTCGCCCAGCCGGGGGGGCTGGCCCTGGAGAGGCTGGCGCCCGAGGAAAAGGTCTTTCGCTTTTGGCAAACCACCCAGCGGAATTGCGAAGGGGCCTGGGCCGCCTGGCTCCTGACCATGCCCCGTATTGAGGACGGCGCCTTGAAATTGGCCCGCCACCTCATCAGCGCCTTCGGCCCCTGGACCACCCCCCGGCTGCCCGAGGAGTTCCGGGATCAATGGTCGCTCCTGCCCCTGAGGGCCGGTTTGAGCCGCCTGTTCATTTTCGGCGATGACGCCCTGGCGCGGGAGACCGCCGCTCTGGCCGCCCGGGCCGGGCTGACCGTCACCTGGCTGACGGCCGTGCCCCAAGCCGGCCCCGAACTGCGGGAGGCCCGCCTTTTGGGCGACTTCGAACTGGTGGATCTTGACGATTGGGGCCGGGTGACCCCCGAGTTTCTGGCGGAGCTGGGGGTGGTGCGCGGGGTGCAGGCCCTGGTCACCACGCCGGCGCCGGATGTCCGCCAGGCTCTGGAAGAAGCCGCCCCGGCCTATCTGGCTTTGGCCGGCGAGGCCGAGGGCGGGGATGGCGGGGCGCGGCCCGGCCTTTTCCCCCGGCCGGTCACCACCCCGCAAATGGCCCTGGGCCTGGTGGCGGAAATGCTGCGGTGAGCCGGGCCGGGGGCCGTCACGTCCGCAGGGTTTGAACGGGCGGCCGCCGGGCCGCCGGGAATTTGAAAATCCCCCGGCCGGCTGTTTTTCAACAGCCGGCCGGGGGATTTCGATTTACCGGCCGGGCCGGCCAATCGCCTTCCGGGCGAAAAGGCGCGCCCGGTTTGATTGACAGAAAAGAAACGCGGATTTATCTTTTGAACATGGCTATGGGCCCGTCAATGACCACGGGCCGAGGCCGGGTAACCCGGCCGACCCCTCCGCCGCTCCACCCAAACCCGGTTGGCCTGGAAGCGCCACACCTCTTCCCGCCCGACTTCGCCTCTCACCCCCCACCCCGTCATACAGGGGTTTGTTTCCTCAGAGCGTTTTACAATTCATCCGTCTTTAATGAGTTGTAAAACACGCCAACATCCGGGCGCTTTTCATTTCGTGCCCATGACTTTTAAATTGAAAAGCGCTCTAAAGATCAGGGAGGTTTTTATGACTGGCCCCCATCTTGATTTTCGCCCGCCGACCTGGGCCGGGGGCCTGATTCTGGCCCTGGCTTTCCTCCTGGCCTGGCCCCTGGGCGGGGTTCCGGCCCGAGCCCAGAGCCAGAAGACCCCGGCGGCCACTCCGGCCGTCACCGGCGCTCAGACGCCCGCCCCGGCCGCTGCCGAAGCCCAGGCGGCCGCAACCACCGCCGCCCCGGCCGCCGGCGAAACCCCGGCGCTTTTGTCCGAGGCCCAGTTGGAACAACTGGTTGCGCCCATCGCCCTCTACCCCGACGCTCTCCTGGCCCAGATTTTCATGGCCTCCACCTATCCTCTGGAAGTGGTTCAGGCCGCCCGCTGGGCCAAAGCCAATCCCGATCTCAAAGGCGACGCCTTGACCAAGGCCCTGGCTGAACGGAACTGGGACCCCAGCGTCGTCTCCCTGGTGGCTTTTCCCACGGTTCTCCAGGCGATGAATGAAAAAATCGATTGGACCGAAAAGCTCGGTGACGCCTTTCTGGCCCAGCAGAGCGACGTGATGAACGCGGTCCAGGTGCTGCGGGCCCGGGCCGAGGCCGCGGGGAATCTGAAAACCAATGCCCAGCAGACGGTGACCGTGAAAAAGGGCGGCGGGTCCGCGAAACAGACCATCATCATCCAGCCCGCCCAACCCGACGTGGTCTACGTCCCCGCGTATAACCCGAACGTGGTGTATGGCCCCTGGCCGTATCCGAATTATGATCCTTACTATTGGGATGATATGGCGGCCACCGGCATTGTTTCCTTCGGACTCGGCCTCGCCATCGGCAGTGACTTCTGGGGCGGCTGTGACTGGGACCATGGCGACATTTATATCAACAACTGGCCGCCTCACCCTCCCGGTCCACCGCCTGGGCCTCCCGGCCCCGGCCCGCATCCCGGACCTCCTCCTCCGGGTCCCGGCCCGCATCCCGGGCCTCCTCCTCCGGGTCCCGGCCCGCACCCCGGACCTCCGGGTCCCGGCCCGCACCCCGGACCTCCCGGCCCGCAACCCGGACCTCCGCCCAACGGCCTGGTGGATCAGGACGGCCGGTCAGTCTGGACCCATAATCCGGATCACCGCCGGGGCGTGCCCTATGACAACCCTGAGGTCCAACGGAAGTACGGCGCCGGCCGCGCCGTCGAGGCCCGCGATCATGCCCGGGAGCGGTTTCGGGGCCATGCCGATCAGCAGCGGGCTTCCCTGGCCGGTCTTGACCACAAAAACCTGCCCGGCGCCGTCCGCCAGAACCTGGTCAACCAGGCGGGCTCCCGCCCCTCCGCTGTGCGTCAAACCGCTCAACGGCGGCTGGAGCAAGCGCCCCACCGCGCGGCGGCCCATACCTTCCGCCCCGGCCCGGCCGGCCGGATGGAACGCCCCTGGCGATCGGGCGGTTGTGGCCAGCGGGGACGCTTCAGCGGTGAAGCCGGTCAGGCCTTTTCCCGCCTGGATGGCGGCCCGCAAGCCTGGCAGGATCGGGAACGCGGCTTTGAAGGCCGACAGCGCCTGATCAGCCACGGCGACTTCGGGGGCGGCGCGTTCCATGGCGGCGGCTTTGGCGGCCACCTGGGCGGCTTCGGCGGCTTCCGCCCGCATTTCCGGCGCTAACACAGGAGGAGCACTATGAAAAATTTTCGGTATTCCCTGCCTCTCCTCAGCCTCCCGGTCCTGACGCTGGCCCTGGCGCTTTGGGGAAGCGAACGGCTGGATGCGGCCGACGAACAGAGGCCTGACTCGAAAGCTGAACAGAAACAGGAACAGGCGGGCACCGGTCTCCACCTCTTCGCCAGCCCCGAAGAGGCGGGGGCGGCCCTGGCCCAGTCGGCCAGCCTGAAGGACCGGGTCGCGCTCGTCGCCATTTTGGGCGATGACGCCGAGGCGGCGCTGGGTGGTGGAGACGATCCGGCCACCGACGGGGAACTGGCCGCCTTTGCCCGGGCCTTTCAGACCCGGCACGAATGGGCGGAATTGAACGGCTTTCAGGTTCTTCTGGTGGGAGAGGATCTGTGGCCCTTTCCTATCCCCCTGGCCCGCCTCCCCGGCCAACAATGGGCCTTTGACATCCAGACCGGGCTGGATGAGCTGGCTCTGCGCCGCCTCGGCCGCAATGAACTGGACGTCATGGAGGTCTGCCTGGCCTATTTTGAAGCCCAGATGGATTATTATCGCCTCAATCCGGAGCGGGCTGAAACCCCGCGCTACGCCGCCCGCCTGGTCAGCACCCCCGGCCGCCGGGATGGGCTCTACTGGCCGGCAACCGGCCCCGAGGATCCCCCCAGTCCTCTGGGCGAGCTTCTGGCTCTGGCCGACCGCTCCGCGGCCGATGACTCCGCCACGCCTTCGGAGGCCCCCCGGCCGTATTATGGCTACTATTTTAAGGCCCTCACCGGCCCGGGGCCCCTGGCCCCAGGCGGAGCCTGGGATTATGTGGTGGACGGCCAGGCCATCGGCGGCTTTGGCCTCCTGGCCTATCCCGCCGAATATGGCCGCTCGGGGGTGATGAGCTTTATGATCAACCAGTCCGGCCGGCTCTACGAAAAGGATCTGGGGCCCCGGACCGAAGAGTTGGCTTCCCGGCAGACCCTCTTCAACCCGGATGCCGGCTGGACCTTAGTCCCGGAGTAAGCCCCGGACCATTGCTTCACCGCCGGGGCGCGTAAACGCCCGGGCCCGTCTTTTCAAAAAAAGACGGGCCCGGGCGTTTTTTACGGCCCCTGTTTTACGGCCGGGGTCTTTTGGCTCAGGGCCGGGGACGGCCGGCCGCCGGTCACCCCTGACCGGTCCCTATTCGATTTCCTTATAAACCTGGCTCTTGGACCCGCAGATGGGGCAAGTGTCGGGGGCATGATCTTCGGCTATATGCCCGCAGACCAGGCAGAGATAGACTTTGGGCGGCTCCTTGGCCGGATCGGCCAGGGCCTTTTTGAACATCTCGGCGTGGACTTTTTCCGCCTCATTGGCCAAGGTCAAGCTGCGGGCGGCCACTTTGTCGCCTTCGGCCTCCGCGTCCTTGACCATGGGGGGATACATCTGGGTGAACTCATAGGTTTCCCCGCCAACGGCTTCCTTCAGGTTGTCCTCGGTGGTTCCGATGCCTTTCATGGCCTTCAAATGGGCGTGGGCGTGGATGGTCTCCGCTTCGGCCGCGGCGCGGAAGATGCGGGCCGCATAGGGCTTCTTCTCCTGGTCGGCTTTATGGGCGAAGGCCAGATACTTGCGGTTGGCCTGGGATTCCCCGGCGAAAGCCGCTTTCAAGTTTTCCAAAGTTTTCGACATGTCAACCTCCCTAAAATGGTAAATAGGCCGGTCAAGACCGGTGTGTTCACGACCGCATTTTCTGATGGGCGGCCCTGGTGGCCGCGCTTCACGGTCGATATCGATACCTAAATCCGCGGCCGCTCGCGGCGGCCTTGAAAAAACCAGAACGCTTTTTTCACCAAAGGACCTGGCCTGAAATGAAAAGCGCCCGGATGTCGGCGCGTTTTACAATTTGCCAAAGACGGATAAATTGTAAAGCGCTTTAGGCGCCCCGTGGAGCGCCGCTTTCCGCCCGGTCAGCCAGGCAGCACCGGCCGGCCCCCAGGACCAGAACCGAGGCCCGGCCCGGCCGGCCTAGCCGGCCCAAATCTTCCGGCCAATCCAGCATTTCGAAATCCGGCCAGGTAAAATCGTAAATATGCCCGCAGGTTTCGCACAAAAAATGATGGTGCGGGCTGGTGTCGCCGTCAAAGTGGGTGGCGCCACCAGGCGAAACCACTTTTTGAACCACTTTCTTGGACGCCAACATATTCAACGTGCGGTAGACCGTGTCCCGGCTTAAGCCGGGCAAATCCGGAGCCACTCGTTCAAAAAGCAGGTCGGCTGTCGGATGATCGTGGCTGGTAACTAAAGTTTTGTATATAACGAATCGTTGATTGGTCGCTTTTAGGCCCTGCCCTTGACAAATTTCTTTGAAGTGTACATATTTTTTATCAGACATGGTTTCCTCTCGACACTTTTAAGACTATATCCTATTTAGGATATAATGTCAATAACAAGGGTGTTTTTATTTTTTTAGAATGAAAAGGGGGAAATAATTTAGATAGTTTAGAATGCATCTTTTATATCGAAACAGGCGCGTTGACATGAGCATTTAAATAAAGTATTATTGGGCCATATGGTGACTATAGCGGGAAGAGTTAATAAAATATATTCTTAAGAAAACTTTAGTGCGATGATTGGCTCTCCTAAAACACTTTTCTATATTATCCATACCCCACTCCCGTGGCTTTTTTCGTTTCACGGGCCGCAATGCAACCCCGACGGCGGTTTTCTATGAAGAAAACCGAAAATGATTTTAGAGTGAACTGTTTTTATTCTTCCCTCTGAATTCAAAACGGGCTTTTCTCGATGATTGCTCCGCATTTGTGGTTTTTCGTTCAAGGTGATTGCTCTTTCCGTAAAGCCAGACCCCTGGAAAGTCTGGTCGGATGGATCGATCATCTTAATCCGGTTTTTCCTCGGTCAACAAACTGAAAGGGGCGTTGAAACAGGGAAATTTTTTGGTGATGTGGCCTTTTTGTTGACCATTAAGGCGTATGGCCGCGCCCGGTCATTGGTTTTTCCCGCAAAAACTGTTTTTTCGACCGGCCCTTAGAGTGTTTTACAATTTACTGTCTTCAGCAAATTGTAAAACGCGCCAACATCCGGGTGCTTTTCATTTTATGCCCAGGTCCTTTAAATGGAAAAGCGCTCTAACAATGGTGATTACTTTGAATACGTATTCTTTTTCCAAAAACGGCATCAACTGGTCCCCGGAGTCCGCTCCGGAATTAGTCACCGCGTATGCTCAGCGTCTGATCAACCGACGGAAACGCCTGGGGCTTTCCCAGCGCGACCTGGCCAAAATGGTCGATGTTTCCGTCAATACCATTCAGAGCTACGAATCGGGGAGCCTTCCCCGGGGTGAGCATTTTTTGAATTTGGCCCGCTCTTTACAATGTTCATTGGATTGGTTGGTGGGTCTGAACACCGGCGGCCTGTCCTGGCCGACCACGGTGGATGATGACGACCATATGGCCATCCATGCCTCCGGCCCGGCCTGGGAGGCTCCCCGGTCTTGGGTTTTCCCTCCCTTTCTGGAGCTGGAAATGCCCGAAGGCGAGCGGAGCCAGCCCCGGCCGCAAGCTCCGGTGAGTTTTGAGCGCAAGTGGTTGGCTTCGATTATCCCCGACGTTAACAGTGCGCGCCTTCTGGTCGCCAAGGGGCCGGCCATGCAGCCCACTTTCGCCGACGGCGACCTGTTGTTAATCAATATCGGACAGCGTCAGATCTATCAGGGGCAGGCCTACGCCATTCGCCTTGACGGTTGCCTTTTGGTCAACCGGGTGGAAATCCGGCCCGGAGGGGTGTACCGCATTGTCAGTGATAATCGTGACATCGCCCCTCCGTATGAAATCGAGGCCGGGCAGATGGACGTTTTGGGCCAGGTGGTCTGGAGCAGCCATATGGCTCGCTGAGGCCCGATCCGCACATTCCTCTTTAAAGCCATGACGGGCGTCATGGCTTTTTTTGTGGCCGGAGCAATAAAGCCGTCAAATTATTGTCCGGCCTCGGGTGCGGGGAGAAAAGCGCTTGTCAGTCAATGCTTTTATTGATTGGCATTCAATTTGCTTATTCGCTGGTCAGACTGAGCGCCCAAAGGAGGGTCCCCATGAATCTGAATATGTTCGATACGGCCGCCACATCCACTCCCTATTCCCAGTGCCAGTGGCCGGAAGAGTTCTGGCCCATGCTGTTTGATCAAATGCCCTGTTGCCTGGTGGTTTTTGACCGGGAGGGACGGATTCTTCTGGCCAACGACGAGGCGGCCCGGCGCCTGGGTTTGGGGGAGGTGGAGGATTTTGTCCTGCCCGAATCTTTGAAACCCTTGAAGGCGGGCGCCTTCCAATTGGAACTGCGGGGCAGCCGCACCCGCCTGGTGACTCTGCCTTCACCCGCCGACGGCAACCCCCTGACGTTCCAGTTGCGGCATCTGCCGTATGGGGACGGCCTGATTTTGGCCACCGGCCAAAGCTTGGGGAACTCCGGCCTGGGTTTGGCCGGGGGCGCCCTGGACGAGACCGCGGCGCTGGCCAGTGAAGTCCGCCGCCAGGTCACCGGCCCTCTGGCCGGCATCGAGCTGTACGCCTCCATTGTCGGGCAGGAGTTGGAGGAGGCCGGCGACCGCGCCCTGGCCGATATCATCGAACAGATCCGCTTCGGGGTGCGCGAGGTCAACGAATACCTGACCAGCTTCAGTTCCATGGCCGAGCCTTTGCATCTGAACCTGGAATCCCATCGGCTGATGGAAATCGTCGACGAGGCCTTGGGGGCCATGAACGGCGTCTTCAAGGAGCGGGGCATCGGGGTTCTGGTCACCCAAAAGGATCTGACCGTGGAGGCGGACCGGGGCCTGATGGTCCAGGTGCTGCTCAACCTTTTGCTGAACGCGGTGGAGGCCATGCCCGACGGCGGCCGTATTTTTGTGGAATTTGAAACCGAGAAGCCAGGTTTGGTGGAAGTCGTCATCACCGATACGGGCCCGGGTGTGCCCATGGACATGATGAAGCGTATTTTCAGCCCCTTTCACACCACCAAAGACCAGCCCCTGGGCCTGGGCCTGCCGGTGAGCCTGCGCATTGCCGAGGCTCATCAGGGTTCCCTAATGGTGGGTTCCGATCTGCATATGGGGGCTCGGGCGGTTTTCAGCCTGCCGTATCTGCCGGCCCAGACCGATCAAAGCGGCCGCCTCAATTAACCGTAATCGGGCGGGGCTGGACACGTTGGTGAGTTTCACTGGGGAGGTTTCCGGCTCGGCGGGTTTGGCCCGGCCGGGAGGCCCGGTCCCCGGACCGCAGGTCCGCTAAGGAGGACGACATGAGCGTCAAAGCGATTTTAGTGGCCGATGACGAACGGCATCTCAGGAGCGCCCTGTTCACCGCCCTGACCCGCTTGGGGCACGCGGTGGAGTTGGCGGAAAACGGGCAGGAGGCGGTCGGCAAGTTCCAGGCGCAGCGATTCGACCTGGTCATCACCGACCTGCGCATGCCCGCGCTCGACGGCCTGGGGGTTCTGAAAGCCGTGAAGAAAATTGCCCCGGCCGTTCCGGTGATCATGATGACCGCCTACGGTTCGGTGGAAGTCGCGGTGGAGGCCATGCGCGAAGGCGCCCAGGACTTTTTGCTCAAACCGTTTCCCGCCGGGGTCATCGAAGAGGCGGTGAACCGGGCCCTGGCCGGCGCCCCCGC
>JAVBTP010000289.1:0-7887 GCA_031556115.1 Candidatus Adiutricaceae bacterium | reverse complement strand
CCGGGGTGTGTTTGAGGCCCAGGGTTTCCCCCACCGAAGCCCGCACAAAGCCGGTGGCCTTGGCCAGGGCCGCCTTGGTCGCGGCCTTGACCTCGTCCCCGCCTAAAACGCTGTAATGGACCACCGCCTTCTTCAGGTCGGCCGTCATCTTCACGCCGGTGATATTGACCGACTGAAGGCGCGGATCCTTGCTTTTGCGCAGGAGAAGCTCGGCGACGGCCTCCTTGAGAAGTTCGTTCATTCTTTCCAAACGTCGCTGGCTCATGCCCCCACCTTGCGCCGATCCCTGTATCAGCCGAAAAAAAAGTCGAATTCCATGACGGAATCAGCCACTTCGGCCTCCGCATTGTCTTCGATGAAGTCGAGGATGTTGTCGAGAACCGTGTTCAGAAGACGCTGATCGGGGCCACAGACGGCAAAACCCAGAACGGCCAGTTCATACACATCCTGGCCGCCCACTTCAGAGACGGCCACATTGAAACGGGCCTTGACCCGCCCCAGGATGCTTTTGACCACTTTGCGCTTGCCTTTGAGGCTGGCGTTGCCTTCCAGCCGCAAAGTCACTTCCATGACCCCGACGTGCACGTTACTCTTCGCTGGCGGCCTTTTCGGCGGCGGCTTTCTCGGCGGCGGCTTTCTCGGCGGCGATCTTTCCGGCTTTCTCGGCGGCCGCGCGGTCTTTGGCCGCCCGAGCCACGGCCTCGTCGATCAAGTCAACGGTGGCCGCGGTTTCCTCGATTTGATAGGCCTCGATCACGTCGCTGATTTTCACGTCGTTGTAATTTTCCAGGCCGATGCCGCACTCATAACCGCTGGCCACCTCACGGGCGTCGTCTTTCACGCGTTTGAGGGAAGAAATGCGGCCGTCATGGACCACTACCCCGTCGCGCAGGAGCCGGGCTCGGGCGCCCCGCAGGATCTTGCCGTCGGTGACGTAGGAACCGGCGATGGTACCCACCTTGGTGACCGTGAAGGTCATCCGCACTTCAGCCCGGCCCAGAACCTTTTCGCTCCTGACCGGATCGAGGAGGCCGGCCATGGCCTCCTTGATGTCATCGATGAGCTTGTAGATGACGTCATAATAGCGGATCTGAATATGTTCGGCGTCGGCCATTTCCTGTACCTTGGCCGGAGGCCGGACACCGAAGCAGATGATCAGGGCGTTGGAGGCCGAAGCCAAAAGGATGTCGGTTTCCGAAACCGCGCCGGTGGATTGGTGAATGATATTAATCTTCATCTCCGGCGTGGAGAGTTTCATCACCGCGTCGGCGATGGCTTCCAGAGAGCCCTGGACGTCGGTCTTGATGATCAGGTTCAAACCCTTGACCGCGCCGGCCTTGATGTTGTCAAAGAGGTTTTCCAGGGTCAGCTTGGAGGTTTGGGTCAGTTCGCTTTCCCGCTGTTTGAGGAGGCGGTGCTGGCTGACCTGGCGGGCCTGTTTTTCATCCTCCAGCACGATGAACTCGTCGCCGGCCTGAGGCACACCGGAAATACCCTGCACTTCCACCGGAATGGCCGGGCCGGCTTCGGTCACCCGGCCGCCCTGGTCGTCCAGCATACCCCGGATGCGGCCGTAGAAAACGCCGCAGACATAGGTGTCGCCCTGCTTCAGGAGGCCTTCCTGAACCAGAACCGTAGCCACCGGGCCCCGCCCTTTGTCCAGGCGGGCTTCGATGATGCGGCCCCGAGCCGGGCCGTCGGGCCGGGCCTTGAGGTCCAGAATGTCGGCTTCCAAAAGGATCATATCCAAAAGCTCGTCCACTCCCAGGCCGGTTTTGGCCGAAATCTCCACAAAGACGGTGTCCCCGCCCCAGGCCTCCGGCACCAGACCGATCTCCATGATCTCACGGCGAACCCGATCCACATCGGCGGCGGGCTTGTCGATCTTGTTGATGGCCACGATGATCGGGACGCCGGCGGCCTTGGCATGGTCGGCCGCCTCCTTGGTCTGAGGCATGACCCCGTCGTCGGCGGCCACGATGAGGATGACGATGTCGGTCACCTGCGCCCCGCGGGAACGCATGGCCGTAAAGGCCTCGTGACCGGGGGTATCCAAAAAGGTGATGTGGCGGCCGCCCGCCTTGACGTGGTAGGCGCCGATGTGCTGGGTGATGCCGCCGGCTTCTCCGCTCTGAATGTTGGTTTTGCGAATATAATCCAGGAGCGAGGTCTTGCCGTGGTCGACATGGCCCATGATGGTCACCACCGGCGGACGGGTGGCCTCCGGGGAGGCTTGCTGATATTCCACCTGGAGGATGTTGTCTTCGTCGAAGGCCGATTTTTCCACTTCGTAGCCGAATTCCGCGGCCACCAGGGTGGCGGTGTCAAAGTCCAGAGCCTGGTTGACCCCGGCCATCACGCCCATGGTCATTAATTTTTTAATGATGTCGCCGGCCTTGATGGAAAGGCGGTGGGCCAGTTCGGAAACCGTAATGACCTCATCGACCTTGATCCGGCGTTTGATGGCCTTGGGTACGGTGGTTTCGGCTTTGGATTTTATTTTTTTGACGCCTTTGCTCCGACGGCGGACCCGTTCCCAGTCACCTTCGGAATAGAGGTCGGTGCGCTCCACCACGTCGCGACGGCGGGCGCCTTGGCCGGCGGCCGCGCCCTCATCGGAATCAAAACGCCCGCCCGTGGTCTGGCTTTTCTTTTTTTTGTCCTTATCCCGCCGACGGGCGGAATCCGCATCGGGAGCCGGGGGGATGGCCGCGGGCTCGGCCCGCCGGAAATCAGGAGTCCGCGGAGTCTGGCCGCCGCGGGGAAACGGCGCGCCCCGCCCCGCGTCACCGGTGGCCGGCCGACGTGGCGTCCATTCGGCGCCGCCCTCTTTTTGCTGATCCTGGCCCGGCCGCCGGAAACCGCCGCCCGGTCCTCCGGGGCGGAAACCGCCGCCTTGATTTTGCGGAGCGTCTTTCCAATTGGGCTTCGACCCCACCACTCTGGCCGCGTCATAACCCGTCTTGGGCTGCGCGATGATTTTCGCCGGGGGTTCGGATATCTCCCGGGTAATTTTGCGGGTCACCGGTTTCTGGGCGTCGTCCCGGGGCGGTAAAGAAATGATCTTGGCCGCCGACGCCGATGAGCCGCTCTTGGCCGCCGTGGGAGCCACTCCCGCAACGCCGCCTGCTTGAGACGACAAGGGCGCGGGAACGACTGAGGCGGGTGATGGTTCGGTGGGCTCGGGGCGACTCGCCGAAGAGTCGCTTTTAGCCACCCGAGTCGAAGCCCAAAAAAAACATTAGGCTTCCAATTTTTAAGGGCTGGGCACCACACCGGGGACCAGTTTCTTAAAATCAGGTAAAGCAGGGGCTTTGGCAATCACTGTCGCGGGCACGTTTTTCTGGGCGTCCTTGATTTTGGTGGTGGGTGGGGTGGCGATAATGATCGCCGACTCGGTCTTGGGTTTGGCCGGCGGCGCGGAAATCGTCGGTTCGATCGGATGTTCCGGCGCGCTGGCTTCAGACTGGGCCTCGCTCTCGTCCTCAACCGACGCCGGAGTAGTCGCTTCCAGGCCCGCTTCCGCCTGGTCCGGACTTTTTTTACGTCGCCGAACCACCTGGGGCGCGGCGGAAGACTCGTCGCCCGGGGAGCCCAGCCGACGGCTGATATCGTCAGCCAGATAGTCTTCGATGCCACTGGAGGCCACTAATTTGACCCCCGGCAGAAGCTTCCAGTCCGTTATTTTTTGAATGAGATCGGCACTGGTTACGGACAGTTCCTTGGCCAGCTCATGAATCCTCTTTTTTGCCATCCCGATACCTTCATACCTTCTGATATCCAGGCATTATACCCTAAACCGAAGATAGTTGCCAGATATTACGATCCTTGCCCCTGTTTTTTTTCAGGGCCAAACGGTGACATGTCCAGTTCGCTCACATCCAAATCACCCTGAATCCGAAAAGCTTTATTCCACAAGCGTTTTTTCAGGGCCGGAGCCAGACAGCCAAGGCCGCAGAGCCAGGCGCCGCGGCCGGGGCGGGAGCGCCGCCAGTCCCAGACCACTTTAGGGCCGTGCGGGGCAATCTCCAGAGCCAGGCGCATCATTTGTGAGCGCTTCCTCTTGGCGCGACAGCCAAGGCAAGTTCGCTCCGCCTCACGGTGCGAGACGGTCAATCCCTCCGGTCCTCCGCCTCTTCGGGTTCGCCGCCGTCCCGCTGAGCCGCAAGCTCGGCGGAGGCGTCCTCCGATTCCGAAACCGAAGGAAGGGCCATGATTTCCTTGGCCATTTGCTCGCGGGCTTCCAATGCCGCATCTTCCCTGGCCAGGTTATCCACATAAAACCGGGCCGCCTCCCGAACCTGGACGGCTTTGGCCTCATCGTGCCCCAAAAGCGCGGCCAAGGTCCCCGGGTCGGCCGCCATGACTTCCCTGGCCGAGCCGAAGCCGGCTTCGAACAAAGCGTCGGCCGTGGCTTCACTGATCCCCGGCAGGCGGATCAGGGACTGGTATCCGTCTTTGAGCGACCGCTGATACTTCGATTCGCTCTTGACATCAATGCGCCATCCCACCAAACGGGAGGCCAGACGCACGTTCTGGCCCTTGCGGCCGATGGCCAGGGAAAGCTGCTCGTCGGGCACCACCACTTCCAGGGAGCGGTTGTCCTCATCCACCACCACCCGGATCACCCCGGCCGGCGCCAGGGCGCTGGCCACATAATGGGCGATATCGTGGTTGTAGGGAATGATATCGATCTTTTCCCCTTTCAATTCCTGCACCACCCCTTGGACGCGGGAACCCCGCATACCCACGCAGGCGCCCACCGGATCGATGTCCGAATCCTCGGTGGTCACCGAAATCTTGGCCCGGCTGCCGGGTTCCCGAGCCACGGAAACGATCTTGACAATGCCTTCGGCGATCTCCGGAACCTCGGCGGCGAACAGGGCGGCCCAAAAGTCGGGATGGGTGCGGGACAAAATGATCTGGGGGCCACGGCTGACCAGTTTGGCGTCAATGACCAGAGCCCGCAGACGGTCGCCCCGGCGGTAATACGTTTCCCGGGGAATCTGTTCCGAAGAGGGTAAAAGAGCTTCGGCCCGGCCCAGGTTCAGAACGATGTTGCCCTTGTCCACCCGCTGAACGATGCCGCTGATGATCTCCCCCACCCGGTCCTTGTAATCGTCAAAGATCAGGTCGCGCTCGGCGTCTTTCATCCTTTGAATGATGACTTGCTTGGCCGACTGGGCGGCAATGCGGCCAAAGGCGGCGGTGTCCAGCTTCACGCCCAGTTCCTCACCCAGGGCCGATTCCGGATCCAGTTTCTTGGCCTCCGGAAGGGAAATCTGGGTGCCCGGATCGCCGACCTCTTCCACCACCTCTTTAAACTGAAAAACCTCGATCTCCCCGGTTTCGTCGTTATAGGTGACCTCAAAGTTTTCGCTCATGCCGTATTTGCGTTTGACCGCCGAACGGATGGCTTCCTCCAGGGTCCCGATCAGGACTCCCTTGTCAATGCCTTTGTCGCGGCTGACCTGTTCGATGATGCGTTTCAGTTCATTGCTGTTCATAGCTGAATTCCTAAAAATGGAGTCAAAAGACAATTTCATCCAGCGACAGGCGGCCGGACACGACTTGCTCGAAAGTGAAATCCAGACGCCCCTCGGCCGCGGTCTCCAAAGCCAGCCCGCCGTCCGGACCGAGAGTCAGGCGCCCTTTATAGAGGCCGTTTCGATTGTCACGGCGCAGCCTGAGTTTTACCAGCCGCCCTTGGAAGCGGTAAAAATCCGCTTCCTTGACCAACGGGCGGTCCAAGCCGGGCGAAGAGACTTCCAAAACATATCCCGCCGGTTGCGGTTCCGGATCGTTTTCCAGAATTTGATCCAGAAGCCGAGAGGCGGCGGCGCAATCATCGAGGGTGATCGCCGAGGCCGGCCCCGCCGCCTGGTCCGAAGGGACCTCCCCGTCAAACCGGCGGTCGATAAAAAGCCGCAACACCGGGCGTCCCCCTTCCATGGGACACTGAGCCGTCACCAACTCCAACCCCAATCCGGCCAAGGCCGGTTCGGCCAGACCAATGGCCCGGACGAGAAAGGCGCCGCGCGCTTCCCTGGAGACCGCCGCCGCTCCGGTTGATCGTTCGACGGATTTTTTCAAGCCGCTGGAAGTCATGTTCTCCAAAAAATAAAGCGGGCATGAGGCCCACTTCACTAAAATAGTGTCGAGGTGTTACCAACCGGCTCCGAAAAGCCTCTCCCGCCAACCCCAAAAATTTCGGCGACTGACGGGAAAATGGAGCGGGCAACGGGGTTCGAACCCGCGACCCCAAGCTTGGGAAGCTCGTACTCTACCAACTGAGCTATGCCCGCTCGTCCCTTCATCAAGAGCCGGAAGCCCTTGAAACCAAAGTGGCCTGACGGCCACCACCGTTACTATATAGCGCATTTCCCGCGGAATGTCAAGCTTTTTATTAAAAAGTCCGCCTCTGTCAGGAAACGGGCCAGCCCGAACGGGCTTCAGTCTTTTTTATACTTCTCCACTTCATCGACCGTGGGTTGCACCGCCCAGGGCGTGGCCACCAAATTGAAATCGGTTTTGATTTTTTCGCCCACAGTCTCGGCCTCGGTCTTGGTCGTGAAAAAGCCCACCCGGATGCGATGCTGCAGGCGGCCGTTGACCATGGTCTGGTAGAAGTACATCTGGCCGCCCAGGTCCTGGCCGTCAATGCGTTTCAGCAAGCGTTTGGATTCTTCCTCGTCAGGGGTGGAAGAGATATTGACCACCCAAAGATCGGAAATTTCCGCCGCCGGAACGGAAGCCGCGCGGCTGGCCGCCGCCTGGCCCGACGCGGCGGGAGCCGATTGGCCCTCAGCCGGCTTGGCCGCCGGTTTGGCGGGCGCGGCCGCGGACTGGTCACCGGCCGTCGGGGCGGTGGAGGCCGGGCTCTCCGCCACCGGGGGCAAGGCGACCGAGGATTGGCTTTCGGTCGGTTTGGCCGCCGGCTTGGCGGGCGCGGCCGCCAAGCCGCTCCCACCCGTCTCCGCGCCGCTGGCCGCCGGCGTTCCGCCGTTTTGAGCCGCGGAAGGCCCGGCGGCGGATTCGGACGAGCCCCCGGAAGCCGTGGCGGTCTCGGTTGAGGCCGCGCCCTCGGGGTCATCCTCCTGGGCCGGCGCGAAAGTCGCCATTCCTGATTCCTGTTCCGACTGCGCGCCCTCCGGAGTTCGAGGAGTCAAGTCTTCCGGCTGGGTCGCGGCCGGTTGGGCTTCCGAAAACGTCTCCGCCGCCGGTTCGCTTTTAAAGGCGTACCAGGTGGCCCCCAGAATTATGGCCACCACCACAATTCCCACCCAGATCCGGCCCAGGCCGCCGCCCCGTTTACGGGGCTGGTAGTCGGGCCGCTGATCGGCGTACGGCCCGGCGGGGCGCACGTCAAAATCAATACGATCCTGATTGGGCCGTTCCGTTTCCAATTTTTCGTGATGATCGCGTGATTCCATAGTTGTTTTCCTTAATCATCATAAAAGGAGCCCGACGGGGCCCGCAAAAAATCATGCGCGGAGCCTATTGAGCGGAACCGGCGGGAGACGCTTCTCCGGCCGTGGTTTGGGAGGCGTCCACCGGAGGAACCTGATCGGCGGGTTTCACCCCGCCCGAAGCGCCAGCGGCTCCGGGCCAGGAGGGTGCCGTGGGGAAAGCCACGGGCTGGCCTTTCAATTCGGCCAGCTTGACGTTGGCCCTATAGGCCAGAAACGACTGGGGGACTTCGGTCAAAACCGCCTCATAATTCTTAATCGCCTCGTCCTTCAGCCCGGCGGCCGCATTGGTCCGGCCCAGGGCCATGAGCGTCTCCTGCCGCAAGGCCGGCTCCAGTTTCGGCAGCCCCAGGAGGGTCTCATAGCTTTTGGCCGCCTTGAGATAATCGGCCTTGGTCTCGTAAAGACCGCCGAGAAC
>JAVBTP010000238.1:0-6388 GCA_031556115.1 Candidatus Adiutricaceae bacterium | reverse complement strand
GGTTCTGGACGTCTTCCATGGCCGGCTCCGCCGGTGTGG
Organism: Candidatus Adiutricaceae bacterium; assembly: GCA_031556115.1. GTDB lineage: Bacteria > Desulfobacterota > Desulfarculia > Adiutricales > Adiutricaceae > Adiutrix. Next base: position 6,349 of record JAVBTP010000238.1, on the reverse strand, counting down.
TCTCTTTTTTTTCGCTCATGTCACCCGTCAATCACTGTCTTCAGTCAACCATGATGCCTACGTCAACAACTGTCAATCAAGCCATCCGTCAAGCGGTTATGGCATAGTACACTCAAAGCCGGAACATTGTCAAACCTCGACGGTCTATGGCGTGACCGTGATCCACCCGGTAAAGGCCTGGACCGGCTCCAGGCGGCCGGAGGAATTGGAATAGACGGCCGGGTTGGTCATCAGCACCTGGTAGCGCCCGCTTCGGGTGAAGGTGATCCGGCCATCCCGGACCTGGGCCGCCTCGGGAGCCACCGGTTCCTTTTGGGTATCCAGCACAGTGAAAACAGTGGCGCTTTCCTTGATGACCGCCTCGCCGGACAGGTCCAGAACCGCCGGAGCCCGCAGTTCCATATGTTCGAAAAGGACCCGGGTCTGGAGCCCCAAAAGGGTCACCTCCGCGCCCCGGTCCACACAGCCGGCCAGTACGCTCAACGGCAGGCGGCATTCGCTGAGGTCCAGTTCCCGCAGGGCCGCCAGGCGGTTATCGCCGAACTCCACCGCGCCGAGGGGATTATTTTTGGCGTAGAGGCGCTCCAACAGGGGCGTGCGGCTGAGATCCAGCCGGGTCAGGCGGTTGCCGGCCGCGTACAGGCGCTGGAGCCGGGGGTTCTGGCTGACGTCGAGTTCTTTGAGGCCGTTGTGGGTCACGTCCAGAATCATCAGGCGGCTGTTGGCGCGGACGTTGATTTCCGAAAGCCGGTTGACGGCCAGATAGAGATACCACAAGGCCTGGTTATGGATGAGGTCCAGGGCCTTGATCTGGTTGTCGGCCGCGTCCAACGTCCGCAGATCCTTGTTTTGGCCCACCTCCAGGCGGCTTAAGCGGTTTCCGGAAACCACCAGGTGGGTCAGTTCGGTCTGGCCGGTCAGGTCCAGTTCCTCGAGGTGGTTTCCGGAAACCACCAGATACCACAGTTTCCGATTGCCCCGAAGGTCGATCTCGTTAAGCCTGGTGTTATACAGATTCAGATACGCCAGTTCGACGTTGTGGGACAAGTCCAGGCTGGTGAGGTGGTTGTCGGCGGCGCTCAAGGTCTCCAGATGATGGTTGCGGCTCAGGTCCAGTTCCCGCAGGCGGTTTTCGTGAACGGCCAGATAAGTCAGGTCCCGGCAGGCGCGGACGTCCAGTTCGCTGAGATGGTTGGTGTCGGCCACCAACCGCCGGAGTTTCGGGTTGCCGGTGAGGTCGAGGTCCAAAAGGCGGTTATCGCTGACGCAGACCGTGGCCAGTTCCCGGCCGCGGGAGAGATCCAGGCTGGCCAGCTGGTTGCCGGTCAGGTCCAGTTCGGTCAGGGCCGGAGCCCCGCCGGGATCCAGCCGGACCAACTGGTTGCCGCCGGCGTGGAGCTCCCGCAGGCGATGATTGTCGTCCAGAATCAGGGCGCTTAAGCGGTTATGGGAAAGATAGAGCCGCTCAAGGCTGGCCAGGCCGCTGAGGTCGGCCACCCCGGCCAGTTCCGACTGGCACAGGTTCAACCCGGTCAGCACTTCCCGAGGGCCGCCGACCCATTGCACACCGCAGTTCCAACGGAGATCACCCGCCACGTCCCAACCTTCCGGATGGTCGGCGGACCACTGGGTGAAGCCGTTGTTTTCCGTAAAACGCCGCACCAGTTCCATCGCCAAGGGGTCATACTCCGGCCGGGGCGGGCCGGCCCACGACCCAAAAAGTCGGCGGGCGGAAGCGAAAGCGTGGGCGAGGCGTCGTTTCATGGAGTTTCCCCGGCTCCCGAATCTGCGAGGGGAGCCACGTCTATAGAGCCGGTATACACTTTGACCTTGAAGGTCCGGATTCGCCCGGTCAGCCGGTTGGTCTCGCTGGAAACCACCCGGTCGTTGGTCATCATCACCAAAAAGCGGCCCGGCCGGTGAAAGGTGACCAGCCCCCCTTCCAGCAGCTCATACTCCTCCGGCCTGGCCCGACGTTTTTTGTCGTTCAAAACCGTGAAGACCGTGGCCGTCCCGTCCAGGTCCGCCTCCGCCGAAAGATCCAGGGTCTGGCCCCGGGCCAGATTCAGCCTCTCGAACAGCACGTTTTCCTGATCGCCGAAACGGGCCCGGCTCCGGGCTTTCCCCGAAAGAAGAGCCAGTTGGCTCAACGGCAAACGGCAGCCGTCGAGGTTGAGGCTCCCCAGGTTCTCCAGCCGGTTTTCCCCCAGCCTGATCTCGGAGAGGGGGTTCCGCTGGGCTTCCAGCACGACCAGGTCCGGATTGCGGCTCAAATCCAGCGCGACCAACAAATTTTGATCCACCGCCAGGCGGGCCAGGGACGGGTTGGCGCTCAAATCCAGTTCCCGCAGACCATTGCGGCCGGCCGCCAACTCCACCAGCGCCGGATTGCTCTTCAGATCCAGAGCGGTCAGGCGGTTGTCCCGAACCCCCAACTCGGCCAGTTCCCGATTGGCGGAAACGTCCAGTTCGCTTAATCCGTTATACGAGACCATCAGCCGGATCAATCGGGGATTGGCGGCCACCGTCAGCCGGGTCAGCCGATTGTTCATGGCCTCCAGATTGACCAGTTCCGGATTGGGGCTCACCTCCAGTTCCGAAAGCCGGTTTTTGGAGACCGTCAGTTCCCGCAAGCGGGGATTCGCCGAAAGGTCCAAGGCCTCCAATTGATTGGAACCGACGGCCAAGTGCGTGAGGTTCGGACAGCCCCCCACCCTCAGGGAGGTCAACTGGTTTTTCTGGGCACCGAGAAAAACCAGGGCGGCGTCGCCATCCACGTTGAGCCCCTTAAGGGAGTTGCCGCTCGCTTCCAGCATTTTCAAAGCCGTCAGGCCGCTGAAGTCCGCCGCCCGCGTGAGCCCCAAACCCTCCAGAGACAATTCCTCCAGCCTGGCCAGCCCCCCGTCCCGCGACCACCGGGCGCCCGCGGCCGCCGCCCCCGGCCGCCCCCGGCCCTCCGGCCAGTCGGCCGGCAGGAGCGGATCCCAGCCCCGCAGGCCGTTGATTCGGGTCAGGCCGGCCACCACCTCCTGGGCCCGCAATTCGTAATCCCCGTCCCAAGGCTGGGCCGCCAGGCCGCCGGCCTGAAGAAGAGCCGTAAAGACCAGGGCAATGAATCCAACGGCCGCCTTCCGCCAGGTCATGTTCCGCCCCAGCTTCAGCCCAGGTTGCGGTCCAGCGACCGGTAGCTGATGGCTTCGGCCAGGTGGGCCGGGCTGATTTTCTCTTCCTCTTCCAGGTCGGCGATGGTCCGGGCCAGTTTGATGATGCGGCCGTAGGCGCGGGCCGAAAGGCCCAGCTTTTCCATGGCCCCGCGCAACAGCCCCTGCCCCTCGGGCCCGATGGACGCCCACTTTTTCACCTGGCCGCCGGTCATCTGGGCGTTGACATACAATCCCTGGCCGGCGAACCGGCGGGCCTGGATGTCCCTCGCCCGGCCGACCCGCTCCCGGATGGTCCGCGAATCCAGCCCTGGCGTCTCGGAGGCCAGGTCGCCGTACTCCACCGCCGGGGCTTCCAGATGGATATCCAGCCGGTCCATCAACGGCCCGGAGACATGGGCCCGATACTTTTGCACCTGCAAAGGCTGGCAGCCGCATTTCCGCTTGGCATCCCCCAGGTAGCCGCAGGGGCAGGGATTCATGGCCGCCACCAGCATGAACCGGGCCGGAAAAGTGAGGCTCGTGGCGGCCCGGGCGATGGTCACCCGCCCGTCCTCCAGCGGCTGGCGCAGAACTTCCAAAACATTTTTCTTGAATTCCGGCAGTTCATCCAGAAAAAGAACCCCGTTATGGGCCAGCGAGACTTCGCCCGGCCGGGGGTAACTGCCGCCGCCGATGAGTCCGACATTGGAAATGGTGTGATGAGGGCTGCGAAAAGGACGGGTGCCCACCAGGGGCCGATTCAGGGGCGCCTTGCCGATGGCGCTGAAAATCTTGGTGGTCTCCACCGCCTCCTCGAAGGTCAAAGGCGGCAGAATCGAGGGCAGCCACTGGGCCAGCATGGTCTTGCCGCTGCCCGGCGGGCCGATGAACAGAATATTGTGGCCTCCCGCCGCGGCCACGGTCAAGGCCCGCTTGGCCCTCTCCTGCCCCCGGACCTCCGCCAGGTCCGGGCCCAAGGCCCCGGCCTCGTCCAGAACGCCGATCCGGACCGCCGGCTCCAACGGCGGCAGTTCCCCCCGGCCTTTTAAAAAATCCACCACCTGGCCCAGGGTGTCGGCCGGCCGCACGGCCACCTCCGGAGCCACCGAGGCCTCCGGAGCGTTGGCCCGCGGAAGGATCAGGCTGGGCAGGCCCGCCTCCCGGGCGGCCAGGGCCAAGGCCAGGGCACCGTGTATGGGGCGGATCGTGCCGTCCAGCCCCAACTCGCCGACCATCATATGCCCGGCCACCCGTCGGGAGTCCACCAGGCCCTGGGCGGCCAAAAGGCCCACCGCCATCGGCAGGTCGAAGCCGGCCCCCTCCTTGCGGATGTCGGCCGGGGCCAGGTTGACGGTGATGCGCTCGCCTGGAAAGGGATATCCCTGGTTTTTCAGGGCCGCCTTGACCCGGTCTTTACTCTCGCGCACGGCCCCTTCAGGCAGGCCCACCGTGTCAAAACGCGGCAAACCGCCGGACAGATCGACCTGGACCTCTATTTTAAGGCCGTCGATGCCGAGAAGGGAACCGCTGATGATCTGGGCCAACATGGAACACCACAGGAAAACATAAAGTCGAAACCCGGCTGAAGGGAGCCTCTAAAACTGGCGGGGGCCCTCCGGAAAGTCACGCAAAAAGAGGAGGTGGTATTCCTCCTCACTCAAATGGCGGCGCAGACAGGCGGCGATGAGATCAAAAAATCGGTCCATTTCATCGGGTTCCAGGCGCGGCAAAAGCGTTTCCATCAATTGGTCGTCCGACAGCTTCTGCAAATAAACCTGAAGAGTGGCCAGGTCGGTCTCCCGGTCGAAGCCGTGGGCCAGAGGGCCGGTATACGTTTCCACAAAATCATGGCGGTGCTGTTTTTTCATGCGGCCGGGCGCCTCGCGGTCATTTGTCCCACCAGCCGCCCTTTTTAGCGGCCGGTTCGGCTTTTTTCTTCTTGCCCAGGGCGAAGGGATCTTTCGCCGCGCCCGAGCTCTCGCCGCCCCCCCACCAGTTGGCCTTGGGCGCGGCCGGCGCGGCCGTTTGGGCCGCCGGTTCCGGTTTGGGGGCCAAGAGGCGGTCCAGATGCGGCTTCAACCGCTGATAGCGTTTTTCACCCTCGGCGATGAAATGCCAGCCCGGCCCCAGGATGATCTCGTGGCTGAACGTCTCCCGAATGCCCGTGGGGCGGAAATCGTCATCCAGCAGAACCATTTCCGCACTGGCTTCGCCCAGGATCAGCGTCACCCAGAACGTGCGGTATTCCGTGACTTTGGCCGTGCCGCCGGTGCCGATGGAGCTCTTTTTCTCTTGCAGATAAATACCCGGTTTGACCGGGCCAGCGGGCGCTTCAAACTCTTCGGGAGCGCCAGGGGTCGGGTTGGTCTGGTCCGGGTTGGGGGGGATCATGATCCGCATCCTTTCGACAATAAAAAAATGACGCCGCGGCGAGCGGCCTGGAGTACCGATCAGGGGAAGGCGGCGAGGCGGTCCGGCGATTAGGGCCACAAATCAGGGATCTAATCGTTAAACACCGTAAATATTTTGATATTCTTAAACGGTCCAGGCCCCGCCTTCTTTATATTATAGTATGCTTACCACACATTGGGCAATCTGCCAAGACTTTTATGGGTCGGCGTCCAAAAAAAAGGCTGTTTACGATCCCAAACGTCAGTTTTTAAACGATAAAGACGATCTGTATTCCAGAAACCGGCCAAAACCGATTTGACAGGGGGCCGGCTTTCTGATAATTGTTCTGCTGAAGAAGAGTCCCCCGAATCCGCCGACCATGACAATCCGCCGACCATGACCGACGCGCCAAACCCGGGAGCGTGAACATTTGGAGACCGTACAGTGACCCCAGCGGGTAAAAATATTTTCATCAAGGATTTGGCCATCAGCGATGAAATCGAAGCCCCTTTTCTGGTCCTCAGCCTCAGCCGGGGCCGGACCAACCGGGGCGGCCAGTATTTGAACCTGGAACTGGCCGATCGGAGCGGACGTCTCCCGGCCAAGGTCTGGGACGGGGCCGAAGCTTTGGCCCCCCGCCTGGCCGAAGGCACGGTGGCCCTGGCGGGCGGGTATGTGGACAGCTACAAGGGCAGCCCCCAGTTCATCATCCGCGAGGCCCGTCCTCTGGCTCCCGAGGAAATTTACTGGCCCGACTACCTCAAGGCGGCCCCCCGCCCGGCGCCGGAAATGCGGGCTGAACTGGATGAACTGGT
>JAVBTP010000257.1:0-3488 GCA_031556115.1 Candidatus Adiutricaceae bacterium | reverse complement strand
GCTGGATTTGTTAAGGGTGACAATCCTTAATTTTTATTGAACAGTAAATATGGAGTTGACTATGCTGCCCTTGTTACGCGCGGTCCGGCTGCTGAGCCTGACCCTGATGATTCTCGGATTGACCGGCGCGGGGCCGGTCCGGGCCCAGGAAACGGCCCCGGGCCCGGCGGTGGCTTCCGATTCCCCCAGTGTCTACATTGACATCAACCAGGGGGTGGGCCGGAAATATAACATCGCCATCACCAATCTCCAACCCCTCAGCGGCGGGACGGACCGCAACGCCACCTATCTTCCCAGCCGGTTGGCCGCCAACTTGGAGATGACCGGCCTTTTCACCAACATCGACCAGCGGGCTTTTTTAGAAAGCGACCCCCGGGCCGGTCTTGACGGGCAGAGTTCCCCCGAATATCCGGCCTGGACCCGGATCGGGGCCGACTTTCTGGTCAAAGGCGGTATGGCCCTGTCCGGCTCCCGGCTGACCCTGGAGATGCGGTTGTTCGACGTGGGCCTGGGCAAGCAGATGCTGGGCAAACGGTATAACGGCAATGTCAAGGACGCCCGCCAGATGATCAACCAGTTCACCAACGATCTTTTGGAGGCCATCACCGGCACCCCGGGCGTGTTCGGCTCCCAGATCATCTTCGCCTCGGGCGGCCTGAGCGACAAGTCCATCATGATGACCGACCTGGGCGGCGACGAGCCGGTGCAAATCGCCGGCTATAAGGGCGGGCCCAGCACCCAGCCCACCATGGGCCCCGGCGGGCGCGCCGCCTGGGTGCACCGCAACGGCAAAAAGTGGGAACTTTTGGTGGATGGCAAGGTGATTTCCTCGGGTGAAACCCATCTCTCGCCGGCCTTCCGGCCGGATGGCACGGTGGCCGCCGCCGTCTCGGGGCCCAAGAGTACGGCCATTTACACGTTCGCGGGCAAATCCAAATCGGTTTTGGTCGACACCGGCGGCATAGCCGTCTCCCCCACCTTGTCCCCGGATGGTTCGCGCATGGCCTATGCCTCCGATCTGGGCGGCGTGGTGGGCATTTACGTGTCCTCGGCCGGCGGCGGCCCGGGCACCCGGCTGACCAGCGCCGGCAAAGCCACCGATCCGGCCTGGTCCCCCACCGGTGAATTTATCGCCTTTGTCTCGCGGGAGACCGATATCTGCATCATCCGGCCGGACGGCACCGGTTTTCGGCAACTGACCGGGGGACGGGGGATCAACATGCGCCCCAGCTTCTCCCCCGACGGGCGGATGATCGTTTTTTCCAGCACCCGTAACGGCCGGTCCCAGCTTTTCGTCATGGCCGCCAACGGCGACAGCCAGCAGCCGCTGATGCCTGAATATCAGCCCTCGCAGGAACAGCCCTATTGGTGCCCGACCATGCCGGCCGGGCTTAAATAAGAAGGACGGACCATGATCAGCCGCCGGCCGTTCATGCTTTGCGCCCTGCTTGGCTTTCTGGCCGTCTGGCCGTCGGCCGGGGGCGCGGAAGATACGGTCGCCCCTGGGACCGCGGTGATTTTTGTGGCCGGCGAGCGGTCGGCCCGCTCCCTGATGATGGTTGATCCGGCCCAAAGCCAGCCCGTGGCCCTGGCCGACCTCCCGGGCGCGGATACCCAGCCGGCGGTGGGGCCGCAAGGCCAGGTGGCCTGGATCAGCCACGACGGAAAAAGCTGGGACCTGGTGGAGGACGGCCGGATGATCGCCGATGACGGAGATATGCATCTTTCCCCGGCGTATGCCCCGGACGGGACTTTGGTGGCCGCCGTCTCTGGGGAGGCGGAGACCAGCTTGTACGCTTTCCGTGACGGAAGCCGGGTAAAATTGGTTTCCGGCGGGGAAGGGGGATTGGCGGTGTCCCCGGCTTTTTCCCCGGATGGTCGCCGCCTGGCCTATGTTTCCAATAAAGATGGTTTGGGGCAGATTTATCTGATTTCCATCCAGGAGGGGACGGAAACCAAAGTCACCGCCACTGACGCGCGGGCCACCGACCCGGCCTGGTCGCCGGACGGTCAATGGCTGGCTTTTGTCCTGGCCGAGACCGATATCTGTCTGATCCGGCCGGATGGGCGGGATTTCCGCCAATTGACGCGCGGTCAGGGTGAAAACGGCCACCCCGGCTTTTCTCCCGACGGCCGGATGATCGTGTTCGACAGCAACCGGGGCGGCATGAGCCAATTGTTCGTCATGGAGATTGACGGCGGCGGGCAGCGCCCTCTGCTGCCGGAGTTTTCCTCGCCCCAAAGCCTGCCGGTTTGGGCTCGGGCCGCGCCGCCGCCCATAGCGCCCGCCGAATGATGGCGACCGGGCGGAAGTTTTTCCGGCGCTGGCCGGGCACGATAAAAGAGTTGACTTTTAAGGCGGAGCGGACTAGTATTAAAGTTGTTTGTTGTACCGAGAGATGTGTGGTTTTGCGATAAATCTCTTGAAATATCAGCGATATGGCTGAGCGGCAAACATCAGGGTCTTTAGGCCGGGGGCGGAAAGCCTTCTGCCGCTGTCGATTGTTTTGTATATTTGGCTGAAATGATTGGGTAATTTGAAACCCTTCACGGGGGCTGGCGTGTCAGGCTCTGAAAACCGTGAAGGCCGGTGAGTTTCCAACCCCGGTGGGGTGGCGTTTTCTCTAGAGCGCGGCGTTCGCCTCTAACCCAAGGGAAGGCGTCAGGCGACCCCAAGAACGCCCGGGGTGAAATACAAAACCCTTAATTGGGAACATTTGCTGTGAAGAGCAAGGAGGATTGACCATGAAGAAACTTATGTTGGTTATTTTGGCGGGTCTTTTGATCATGCCTTTGGCTGCTGGTTGCAGCAGCAAAAAAGGGCAGTACAGCGGCTCCACCTATGAAGCCCTGAAGGCCGCCTTCCTCGGCGATCATGTCTATTTTGACTTTGACCGCTACAACATCCGTCCCGACGGCGCGGCCATTATCCAGGCCAAGGCCGCTTTCATGACCCAGTATCCGGCCATCAAGACCGAGATTCAGGGCCATTGCGACGAGCGCGGCACTGAGGTCTACAACATGGCTCTCGGCGATCGCCGGGCCCGGGCCACCTACAACTACATCACCAGCCTGGGCATTGACGGTTCCCGTTTGACCACCGTTTCCTATGGCAAGGAACGTCCTCTGGATCGCGGCCATGATGAAGCCGCCTGGGCTCGCAACCGTCGCGCTCAGTTCGTGATCATCGGCGAATAATTAAGCCGCTGATTCCGAATCCTGAAATTCTGGGCTGACCGTGAAGGCCGCCGGTTTGACCGGCGGTCTTTTTTTGTGGGCAGGGCGATCTATGGAAACGAGGATGTGGTGGTTTTTTCCTTTAACCTGACACGGGCTGTCTGCGGGCTGCAGGGCGACCTCATTTGGGAACTGGAATGCCAGCTCCGAGATAAATGTGATTGCATATAAGGCTATCGTTGATTATATTTAATTGAGCATCAATGATGTGCAATTAAATAGGCGAGGGCATGCGATGAGTTTATTTTTCG
>JAVBTP010000251.1:0-3233 GCA_031556115.1 Candidatus Adiutricaceae bacterium | reverse complement strand
TACCCCATCGGCCGGGCCGCTTTGGATTCCCTGTCCCCTTGGGCGTACGGCGGCCTGCGTTTCTTTTTCGGAACCCTGTCGCTGATGCCCCTGGCTCTGCGGCAACGCCGCCGGCCAGCCCCATTGGCGTATACCGGCAACGTTTCGCCGCGCCTCTGGCTTTGGGCCGGGCTTCTGGCCGGTCTCTGCCTCAGTTGCGGGGCGGTCCTGCAATTGCAGGGGCTGGCCAAGCTCCCGGCCAGCCAGGTGGGCTTCATCACCACCCTCTACGTTTCGATGGTGCCCATTCTGGCCTTCATCATCGGTTATCTGCCGCGGCTTTTGATCATGGCCGGCCTGGGCGTGGGTCTGGTGGGGCTGTATCTGTTGACCGGCGGCGGCGCCGCCGGGGAAATGGGCAAGAGCGCCGGGCTCATCGTGGCGGCCGACGTCTTCTGGGCCGCGCAGGTGATCATCACCGGCCAGTTCGCCACCCGGGTCAATACCTGGCTGTTTTCCCTGGCCCAGGCCATGACCAGTTGCGTTCTGGTCCTGGGGTTGGCCTGGGTTTCCGGCCTGATGCCCGGCTGGAGCCTGTTTTTTCAGACCCTGCCGTACACCATGTGGGGTATTTTGTCGGTGGGCGTGGCTTATAGCTGCCAGGCCATGGCCCAAAAAAACATATCCTCCACCTCGGCGGCCTTGGTGTTTCCTTTGCAGTCGGTCATCGGCGCCGTGGCCGGGGTCGTTTTTTTGGGGGAAGTCATGAGCATGCGCATGATCGCGGGCGCGGCCATTATTATTTTCGGCTGTGTCATCGCCCAGTTCTCGCGGGAATCAATCCTGATCACCCCCGAGCACAAATATTGGCGGCCGGTGCGGTATGCCCGTGTGGCCGCCGGCGCGGTCATCGGTCTGGGCACCGCCGGCATATTGGCCTGGTCCCTGGCGTAACCGATGATTTGACGGCCGACGACAGGGTACTCGCCGAGTAAAGATACCGAGGTCACCGGGGGCAGAGCCAGTCGGCGGACCGGCCACCTGAACAAGCGGTTTTTGAGCGTTTTACAATTTATCCGTTTTTGGTAAATTGTAAAACGCGCCGATATCCGGGCGCTTTTCGTTTCCGGCCCAGGTCCTTTACATAGAAAAGCGCTCTAAACGAGTGTTCAAAGCGGCTTGACAGCCCTTTGCGCTTCGGGTACAGTATCAAAACGCGACTTCGAATTGCGAAAAACCCGCGTCGCGCCACCCTTTCTTCCCACCGTTTATTTCGAGGGTCTCCCATGAGTGTTGGCAATCTGAATAAATCAGTCATTAAGGCGTTGGAAATAATCGAACTGTTAGACCTCGAAGGGGCCATGGGGATCACCGAGATCGCCGGCCGCCTGAACATGGACAAGAGTTCGGTTTTTCGCGCTTTAAATACGCTGAAATCAAAGCACTACGTTCGGCAGGATCCGGACACGCTCAAATATGCCAACAGCTACAAGCTTTTTGAGATGGGGCACAACGTGGTTCGGGAAACGGGCCTGCCCAAGCTGGGGTATCGTTTCATGCGCCAACTGTCCCGCGAGGTGGAAGGGGCCATCAGCCTGGGGATTCGCGATGGCCTGAAAGCCGTGTACATCGACAAGATCGAGAGCGACGCCACCGTGAGGGTCAGCATGAAGATCGGGCAGAGCCTGCCGCTGCATTGCACAGGCATGGGCAAGTCCCTGTTGGCTTACCTGCCGGAGGACCAACTGCGGGAAATTGTGGCCGGCCTGTCGTTTGAAAAAAACGCCCCCAACACCCACCTGACCCCCGAAAGTTACCTGACCGACCTGGAAGGCGTGCGGCGGCGAGGTTTCAGCATCGACGACGAGGAGCATATACCCGGCCTGTATTGCGTGGCCGCCCCCATTTTTGACGCCTCGGGGATGCCGATCGCGGCCATCAGCGTGGCCAACGTCAAGGTGAGCCCTATTGACCAATCGGCCGTGGACCATCTGGCCCGCAAGCTGGTCAAGGCCACCAGCGAATTCACCGCCTCTCTGGGGGGGCGCCACCCCGGACCCAGAGGCGCCGGCGGCCCATCAACTTCTTTCCGAGGTGCTTTCTGCTGTCCGAAGACGTGATCAGCCGCCTGGCGGCCATAGTCGGAACCGCGCACTGCCGGCGCGGCCGTTTGGACCTGGAACTGTATTCCTACGATTCATCGCCCTATTTTCATGAACCGGAAGCGGTGGTCTTCCCCGGCTCCGCTGAGGAGGCCGCCCGGGTGATGGCCTCGGCCGCCGAACTCGGCCTGGTTCTGGTGGCCCGGGGGGCCGGCACCAGCCTGTCCGGCGGGGCGGTGGCCTGGCGGGGCGGCCTGGTCCTGTCCACCGCCCGCCTGAACCGGGTATTGGATCTCGATCTGTTAGAACAGACCGTGCTCGTGGAGTGTGGCCTGGTCAATCTGGACCTGCAAAAATTTCTCGAGCCCCACGGCTATATGTTTCCGCCCGACCCGGCCAGCCAGAAATCATCCACCCTGGGCGGCAATTTGGGGGAAAACGCCGGCGGCATCAAGGGCGTCAAATACGGTATCACCAAACACCACGTGCTGGGACTGGAAGTGGTGTTGGCCGACGGCCGGGTGACCCGCACCGGCCGCCTGGCCGACGGGGCCGAGGCGGCCGGGCCGGACCTCACCGGCCTGTTTCTGGCTTCCGAAGGCACCCTGGGGTTGGTGACCAAGGCTTTGTTGAAAATCACCCCCCTGCCGGCCAGCTTCCGCACGGTCTCGGCCGTGTTTGACGATTTGGGTAAATCCGGCCGGGCCGTCTCGGCCGTCATTGCCGCCGGCATCATTCCCACGGCCATGGAAATCATGGATCACCAGCTCATCGTGGCCCTGGAGGATTACCTGCGCCTGGGCTTCCCCCGTGACGCGGAAGCCATGCTTCTTATCGAGGTCGACGGTTTGGGGCCGGAACTCGACGCCCAGATGGACCGCATCATGGCCCTGTGTCGGGAAGCGGGGGCCACCAGCCTCAACGCGGCCGCCACCGCCGAAGACCGCCGCCGCCTCTGGCTGGCCCGGCGCTCAGGCAACGGCGCCATGGGCCGGATCAAACCGGCCACCATCGTCCAGGACGTGGCCGTGCCCATCAACCGCTTATCGGAAATGCTCGGCCTGGTGCAAGACGTGGCCCGTCGGCACGACCTGGTCATCGTCCAGATGGCCCACGCTGGCGACGGCACTCTCCACCCCCACATCCTCTATG
>JAVBTP010000031.1:0-3674 GCA_031556115.1 Candidatus Adiutricaceae bacterium | reverse complement strand
CTCCGAGGTCCGCGACGAAAGCGACCGCGACGGGATGCGGGTGGTTCTGGACATCAAGGCCGCCCAGCGCGAATCCACCGACACCATTCTCAACCAGCTGTACCGCCAGACCCAGCTGGAAATCAGCTTTGGCCTGAACCTGTTGGCCGTGGTCAACCAGGCCCCTCTCCTGCTGACCCTGAAGGAAGCCCTGGTCCAGTTTCTGGGCCATCGCAAGGACGTGGTCCTCAGGCGGACCCGCTTCGAGCTGGAAAGGCCGAAGCCCGGGCCCACCTCCTCGACGGGGTGCGCAAGGTCATCGATTTTCTGGATGAACTCATCGCCCTGGTCCGCAAGGCGGACACCCCGGCCGAGGCCAAGCGGGCCATCATCGGCCGCTTCGCCCTGACCGACATTCAGGCCCAGTTCATTTTGGATATGCGCATCCAGCGGCTGACCCGCAAGGAATTGCAGGCCATCTTGGATGAATACGAAAACCTCCGCCGCGACATCGAGCGCTTTCAGGCTATTTTGGGTTCGGAAAAGCTGCTCCTGGGGGTCATCCGGGAGGAGACTCTGGCCCTGAAAAATGAATACGGCGACGAGCGGCGCACCCAGATCACCAACGTCCGGCCCGGCGACTACAATCCCGAAGACTTCATCGTCGACGAGGACATGGTGGTGACCATCAGCCACGGCGGCTACATCAAGCGGACCCCCGTCACCCTGTACCGCTCCCAGAAGCGCGGCGGCAAGGGGGTCACGGCCGCGAAAATAAAAGAAGACGATTTCGTGGAACGGCTCTATATCGCCTCCACCCACAGCTATCTGCTGTTCCTGACCGACCGGGGGCGGCTGTACTGGCTCAAGGTCCACGAAATCCCCCCGGCCGGGCGCATGTCCAAAGGCAAGGCCGTGGTCAACCTCATCTCGCTGGAGGAAGGCGAAAAAGTGGCCACGGTTCTGGCGGTGAAGGATCTGGCCGAACCGGAACGCTACGTGGTCATGGCCACCAGCGGCGGCGTGGTCAAGCGGGTGGAACTGTCGGCCTTTCAGAACCCGCGGCGGACGGGCCTCATGGCCATCACCGTGGCCGACGACGACGAACTGGTCTCGGCCGCCCTCACCGACGGCCAGAGCGCCCTGGTGCTCTCGGCGCGGGAGGGCAAGGCCATCTGTTTCAAGGAAACCGACGTGCGGGCCATGGGCCGGGCGGCCGGCGGGGTCAAGGGTATCGGCCTGGGGCCCAGGGACCGCCTGGTGGGCATGGACGTCATCGCCGCCGACCGCAGCGAGACCCTTCTCACCGTCACGGAAAAAGGCTTTGGCAAGCGCACCCCGGCTTCCGAATACAACCTCCAGGCCCGGGGCGGCCTGGGCACCATCACCATCAAGACCACCCCGCAAAAGGGCCGGGTGGTGGGTGTCCTAAAAGTCACCGAAGACGACCGCCTGATGCTCATCACCAACACCGGCCGCCTGATCATGTTCAAAGTCAGCGAAATCTCGGTGCGCCACCGCAACACCGGCGGGGTGAAGCTCATCGACATCGGCGCGGGCGAGGCCGTGGTGGCCGTGGCCCCGGTGGGCGAAACCGACGAGGAACCCGCCGCCGAAGCCGGTGACGGCCAGGTTCCCGACACCGACGAACCGGATCTGCTGTAAAGCGGGCCGCTTCCAGACGCCGGCCGAAGGCCGCGGTCTCCAAGCCCGGAGTGATGATCGGCGGCTTCCCGATGGATCCATTATGAAACAGGCCAAGCGACATCCGGCCCGCCCAGGGCCCGCGAAACGGCCCCGGACGGGCCGGGCGGAAACAGCGCCCCCTTCGGTTGAAGGGGGCGAACGTTTGCAAAAAATCATTTCCGAAGCCGGCCTGGCTTCCCGCCGGGGCGCCGAACGCCTTATCGCCGAAGGCCGGGTGAAAGTCAACGGCCACCCGGTGACCGGCCAGGGCCTGAAAGCCGACCCGGCCCGCGACCGGATCACCGTGGACGGCCGCCCCCTGCCCGCCCCTCAGAAACTCCAATACTTCATGTTCCACAAGCCGGCCGGCTATTTGACCACCCTGTCCGACCCCCAGGGGCGGCCCACCATCAAGCCCTATCTCGACCAGTTGCCGGCGCGGGTCTTTCCCGTGGGCCGGCTGGACATGGATGTGGAGGGGCTCCTGATCCTGACCAACGACGGCGTGTTGGCCAAGCGGCTGATGCACCCCTCTTCCCAGGTGCCCAAGATCTATCGGGTCAAGGTGGCCGGCCGGCCGAACCAGGACGCCCTGGAAGCGTTGCGTTCCGGCCGGCTGATGCTCGGCGACCGGCCGGCCGCGCCCGCCGAAGCGGAGCTGATCAAAGAAGCCGACGACCGGGCCTGGATTCTCCTGACCCTGACCGAAGGCCGCCACCATCAGGTCAAACGCATGTGCTCGGCCGTCGGCCATCCGGTCTTGAAACTCAAGCGGATCAGCTACGCCGGCCTCCATTTGGGCTCCCTGCGCCGCGAAATGATCCGGCCGCTGACCTCGGCGGAAGTGCGGCAGTTGAAAGAGGCGGCGGGGCTGTAGCCACTGGTTTCGTTGAATATGGAGCGAAATGTTCAACCGGCGGATTTATTTGGGGTGATTGATGACGCGTCTGAAGTTTGGCCTGGTTCCGGCTTTGATGATAACCCTGCTTTTGCCCCTGACCGGCTGCCTGGCCCTCGTGGAGGACGCCATCGCCCCCGGCCCGAAGGGACCCGCCCCCCGGGAGGCGGCCCCGGAAGCGGCGGCCCCGGGCTCCGGCCCCAACACCGTTTCCGGCTCGTCATCCTTTATTGTCAAACAGTCCCAGCGGGGGCCGGACCTGGTCTGCCGATGCGACAACGACCGGGCCAAGGTCTATTTGATCCCGGCCTCCCCCGAGGCCGACGAGGTGATGGCCGGCCTGTTCGGCCGGGACCGGATGGGCTTGGTGCCCTTTGACCGAAAAAGCCGGGCCAAGGGGTTGCCGGCCCTTCTCTCCCGGGCCCGGCTCGGCCAGTGCGATCCGAAAGGGAATTTCACTTTCGACCAGGTGCCTGACGGCTCTTTTTATCTCTGGGTGGAAACTCGGGGGCGCGGAGAAGCCGCCGGCGGCATTTTCATGAAAAAGATAGAGGTCAGCGGGGGCGCCCAGGCCTCGGCCAGCATCATCGGCGACCTGGCCGTGCCAAGACCGGTCGACTGAAACGCCGGGCCCCGCGCTCCATCAAAGGTTTCCTCCCGGCCGCGCCGTTCGGCCGGCCGTCGCCAGAGCGAAACCTCACACCCCGTCAAAAATCTCGACCCGGTCGCGGCCCCGGACTTTGGCCTGGTAGAGGGCCAGATCGGCCCGATGGATCACCCCGTCCAAGGAACCGACCTCCGGAGTCAGAAACGCCACTCCCAAACTGATGGTTATGGGCAGCTCACGCCCCTGGGCCGGAAAAGGCCGGGCGGCGACGGCTTCCCCGATGCGCCGGGCCAGGCTTCCGACCCCGTCTTCCCAAAGGCCGATCGTCAAGGCCATGAAGTCCTCACCGCCGTAACGGGCCAGCCAGTCGTAAGGCCGCATAATTTGGCTGATCCGCCCGGCCACGCCGGACAGGACCTCATCGCCGGCCAAATGGCCGTATTGGTCGTTGACTTTTTTAAAATGATCCAGATCCATCATGATGACCGCCAGGCGGCCGCCCTC
>JAVBTP010000278.1:0-3637 GCA_031556115.1 Candidatus Adiutricaceae bacterium | reverse complement strand
CGTATTGGGACGAAGCCCTGTCCGTGTCCGCGGAAGGTTCCGTTTTTATCGACCACTTTTTGGAGGACGCCATCGAGATGGACGTCGACGCCCTCTGCGACGGCCGCGAAGTGGTGGTGGCCGCGGTCATGGAGCACGTGGAACAGGCCGGCGTCCATTCGGGGGATTCGGCCTGCTCCGTCTTTCCCCACACCTTTTCCGAAGAACTGGTGACGCGCGTCAAGAAACACACCACCGATCTGGCCCTGGCCCTCAACACCCGCGGCCCGATCAACGTGCAATACGCGGTTCAGGGTAACGGCGATCTGTATCTGCTGGAGGCCAACCCCCGGGCTTCCCGCACGGTCCCCTTCGTGGCCAAGGCCACCGGCTGGCCGCTGGCCCGCCTCTCCGCCCTGGTCATGACCGGCACGCCTCTGGCCCAACTGCCGCGCCCGCCCAAGCCCGGCCGGGTCTACAACGCGGTCAAGGAAGTGAAAATGCCCTTTGACCGGTTCCCGGGCGCCCGCATCCAGTTGGGGGCCGAGATGCGTTCCACGGGCGAGGTGATGGGGCTGGCCGCCAGTTTCGGCCAGGCCTTCCTCAAGGCCCAGCTGGCGGCCGGCCATAAGATCCCCCGGTCGGGGGGCGTGTTATTGTCCATCTGCGATCACGACAAGCCCCGGCTGCCGGCGCCGGCCCGGGTCCTGGTTTCCCTGGGTTTCAAAATCTACGCCACCCGGGGGACCTGCCGCCACCTCAAGGACCACGGGGTGGAGTGCGAACTGGTCCACAAAGTGTCCGAGCCCCGCCCCGACCTGGTGGACGTCATCAGCGACGGCCGGATCCAGTTGGCCGTGAACACCGTCTTCGGCCAGGCCTCGGCCCGCGACGGCCTGTTCATCCGGTCGGAAAACCTCAAACGCGGCATTCCCACCTATACCACCCTCAGCGCTCTCGAAGCTCTGGTGGAGGGGCTCCAGCAGTGGGACGACCCTCTCCCGGTGGCCGCGTTGCAGGACTTTTTGGCCCTGTGACCCAAAACGGGGCCATGGGCCCGCCTCCGCCTGCGGCCGGGGGCGCGGCGGAAGAGGGCGGCCTTCGGCTGGGGAAAGGCGAGGTGGCGCTCCGGCCGTATAGGGACGGCGATGTCGAGGCGTTGGTGGAGGCGGCCGACAACCCCAAGGTCAGCCAATATTTCACCGCCGGCCACTTTCCCCGCCCCTATCGTCAGGCCGACGCCGAGGCCTGGCTGAAGCGGGCGGCCGCGGAGTCGCCGACGCTCAATTTCGCCATCGAGTGGCGGGGGAAGTTTGTCGGCACGATCGGCCTGGCGCGGTGCGGCCCCGACGAGCCGGACGCCGCCGTCCTGGGCTACTGGCTGGGTGAACCGTACTGGGGCCGGGGTTTGGCCTCCCGGGCGGTGGCGCTGCTGCTGCCCTATGCGTTTGAACGCGTCTGCCGCCGGCTCCTGGCCACGGTCCACCCCGATAATTTTCCTTCGCGGCGCATCTTGGAAAAAGCCGGCTTCACTCTCTGGCGCGTCGAGCGTCGGCCGGGTCAAAACGGCGGCCCGGATCGGGAAGTTTTATTTTTCGCCCTGGACAGCGACGGTTTTTATGGGCGCTGAAAAGGGTTTCACCGCACGCCGCCGAGGCCGCCTGGCCGGCAGGAGATGGTTATGACCACTGAACGTGAACCCAAAAGCCGGTCCTACATCGGCCCCGACGGCCGGCCGCTGGACCGCAAGCCGGAAGACATGACCCAGCTCAAAGGCTCCCGCCTGGTTTTCAAGGATTTTCCCATAATCATCTGGCGCGGCCGGTTGGATACCCTGTGCGCCGACATCATCGAGGCCCAGGAGCGGGGCCTTATGATGGGTGAGCAGGCGTTTGTGGACGAATTGCGGGAAGTGCTGAAATTCGTCCATGCCCTGTTGGTCTGCGAATTCACCGGCCGGGAGATGGAGGAATTCCATCTGCTGGGGCTGGACGCCGCCGCCCTGCGGGAGCGCAGCCACAATCCCCGTAAATATTTTGGCCATTCCCACTTCATGGCCGACTGCCGGATGGGGCCGCTGGCCGTGGCCCTCAATCGCCTGCGGGCCCAGGCCCGAGAGGTGGAAGCCCTGACCGTCGCCGCTTTCAAGGAGCCGCCGCGCCTGGACCTCGTCCGGGCGCTCAATCGCCTCTCCAGCCTGCTGTACATCATGATGTTCATGCATCTGCCCGCCGGTTTCCAGCCGGAGTCCGCGGGCATTTAGCCCCGGTCTCCGGTTCTTCTCCTCGCTGATTCAATGTGCTATACTGAATTCAATCCTGTTTCCCGCCGGCCGGTCCTGGGCTCGGCGGGGAACAGGGCAATCCGGTCCCCAAGGAGTCCTGATGGAGGCGGTTGACATCCCAGCCTGGCCGGCGCTGGAGGGTTTTCCCTTTGAGCGCCATTATTTCCGACGTCCGGACGGACTGGCCCTGCATTATGTGGACGAGGGGGCCGGGCCGCCGGTGATCATGGTGCACGGCAACCCCACCTGGTCGTTTTTTTAACGCCGCCTGATCCAGGCCCAGGCCCCGGATCACCGCTGCCTGGTTCCGGACCACCTGGGCATGGGCCTCTCTTCCCGGCCGACGGAACGCCAATACCGGTTTCGGCTGGCCGACCGGGCCGCCGACCTGGAGGCCCTGGTGGAGCATTGGAACCTCACGGAGCCGGCCCACCTGGTGGTGCACGACTGGGGCGGGCCCATCGGTTTGGCCTGGGCCACGCGGCACCCCGACCGGGTGGCCTCGGTGACGGTCATGAACAGCGGCACCCGCATCCCGGCGGGCTACCGGATGCCGATGAAGCTGGCCCTGTTTAAGCGTTTTACCCCCTTGGGCCGGTTTCTGGCCCAGAACCGAAACTGGTTCGTCCGAGGCACGGCCGCCTTTGGGGTGGTGAAAAAGCTGGACCAGGCGGCGCGGCGCGGCTTGGCCGCTCCCTACCAGAAGCCGGAACAGCGTCTGGCCGTGGCCCGGTTCGTTCATGATATTCCCCTGACGCCGGGCCACCCCAGCTTCGACTTGCTGGCGGCCGTGGATCAGCGGCTGGAGGCGCTTTTGGCCCAAAAGCCCCTGACCCTGGTGTGGGGTTTACGGGATTTCGTTTTCAACCGCGCGGTGTTTCTCGATTGGCGCCGCCGGTTCCCCCAGGCCACGGCCCTGGCCCTGCCCGAAGCCGGGCACTATCTGCTGGAAGACGAACCCGCCCGGGTCACGGCCTGGGTGCGGGATTTTATTGATGGACACGTGAAATGACTCCTGAGACGACGGCCGGTTTCAATATCGCCTCCCTTTTGACCGAATCCGCCCGAAAATGGCCGGATCGCCCGGCGCTCATCGCCCTCCACCGGCCCGACGTTCTGGGCCGCAGCCGCCTGACCTTTCGCGGGCTGGACGAAAGCTCCTCCCACCTGGCGGTCCACCTGACCCGCCGGGGCGCCGCGCCCGGCTCCCGAGTCATCGTCATGGTCCGTCCGGGCCTGGATTTCGTGACCATCGTTTTCGCCCTGTTCAAGGCCGGGCTGGTTCCGGTGATGGTGGATCCGGGCATGGGCGTGCAGCGGATGCTGCGTTGCCTGGCCGAAGGCCGGCCCTCGGGGCTGGTCGGGGTTCCCCTG
>JAVBTP010000067.1:0-5403 GCA_031556115.1 Candidatus Adiutricaceae bacterium | reverse complement strand
GGGGAGGAGGGGAGCGACCTGTTGGTGCCCGGCCGGGGCTCCCAGCACGTGGCCAGTGTGCCGCCGCGCCAGGTGGTCAACCCCACCGGCGCGGGCGACGCCTTTCGGGCCGGCCTGATGAAGGGCCTGGCCCGCCGCGCGCACCTGATCACCGCCTGCCGTCTGGGATCCACGGTGGCCTCTTTTTGCGTGGAGGTGGCCGGCACTCAGGAACAGCGATTCACCCCCGCCGAGGTGGCCGCCCGCCATGCCCGGACTTTTAAGGAACAGGTTGATTTGTAATATAGATCCGGCGGTTAAACATATTCAGTCCCGGACGACCAAATCCCGGTGATTTCGGGCTTTGCCGAAATCACCCTGAATAAGTTTAATCGGCGGGTCAATAGCATCAGACTGCTGATCCACCCGTTCCGGCGGATATCGTCAGTCTGTGCGGGCATCCTGCAAAAAAGATAAAGGCCCGGGGCCGGCGCAAGCCGGGCCCCGGGCCTGTATACACCGCCCGTCAGCTTTTACAGCGTGACGAATCCCGCCGGCTGTGGCCAGCCATCGGACACCAAAAAACCCGGAAATCCGGGTTTTTTGGTTTGCGTGAAAAGCGCGATCGTTGACGGGGACCGCCGCCGGGCCGGGAACAGAGGCAAGCCTCTGAACTCCCGGCGTACATGAGCGATTTACTGGGCGGTGTTCAGCCCGATGATGTAGAATTCAGCGCGGCGATTCTGAGCCCAGGCGGCCTTGTCATGACCAGGAACCAGAGGACGACGTTCGCCTTCGGTCATCAGCTCGATCCGTTTGGGATTGATGCCGTTGTTGACCAGGTAGCGCTGAATTTCCTCGGCGCGATGACGGCCCAGATCCAGGTTGTACTTGTCGCTGGCCCGTTCGTCACAGTGGCCGACCACGAAAATCTTGGTGCCGGGCCAATGTTTCAGATAGGCGATCTTGTAGTCCAGAGCGCGCTTGGCTTCGGGCTTCAAGTTGTACTTGTCGGTGTCAAAATGCACCAACTCGTTGACAACCGGATCGGTGGGGTAGTTGTTGCTGAGACCACAGCCTTGGAGCGCCAGGGCGCCGATTCCCAAGACCACCAGTAACATCAATGCTTTTTTCATGCTCTATCCTCCATGTTGTTTCAGTTGAGCTACAATTCCCATGGCCGCCTTAGAGCTATTCAGGCAACCAGGAAGATGGGGCCTCCCGAGAGACCGTTTGGTTACTTTGAAAAACCCAGTGCCTTTACTGATCTGTTTTTCAAAACGTTCAACGAAGCATTCAAAATGATGAATGCCAACTGTGGAAGTCCTAAGGCCAGCCCGGCGTTGAGTCGACCTCCTTCCTTCAAAATTTTGGGGGGCCGGATTAAATTTAGACCTTAATACTTCAATGGTACCGCAAAGATTACGCGAACGGCTGTCTGCCAAAAATATACGTGATCCAGCCGGATTACGGTAACTTCTTTCGTAAACGCAGACTAAGTATACCATAGTCGGGTTCAAAGAGCAACTTGTTAATTAAGGGGCGAGATTTCACTTTTCGGCCGCTCCGGGAGGCCCGTTGGCCACGGTCGCCCCCGGCCTGATCAGGCTCTTCTTTTATTTCGGCCATATCAGGGGAAAAACTTAAATATTTTTTACCGCACTGTCGGCGCGGCTGACACGTTAGGCATGACTGCTACCCATGACGCATTATAGCTGGAAGTCGCAAAATAAGCTATAAAAAAAGAGCGGTTTTAACTATAGGCTTTATTGGCTTGACGGGGCCTCTGGCCGCCGCCGGGCCAAAAGGGCGGTTTGGGCCCGGCGGCCCCGGGCGAATTTCGGGCGGCACGGGACGGTTTTGATCCGGGATTGGGCGGGGTGCCCGGCCGGTTTCGCCTTTCCTTGATCCGCGCCCGCTTTTCTTCCGCAAAGGTTGGCGGTTGACAGGTTTTGGCAAAACCAATACAATGGAAAACATTCGTATTAATTGTATTATGGGAGGTGAAAAGCAAAGCCGCCGCCAGGCGGAATCCCCGGCTCCGGAGCCTCTCCCGCGGCGCCGTGGTGATCCACCCGGTTCTGAATACTGGCCGGCCGCTGTGTCCCTGAAGTCCCGTTTTGGGCTTCCGCTCCCTGAACTCCGCTCCGATTCGGCCTTTGACGCATTCGAATTCGAGAACCGGCCGGCGGATAGTGCATGGTCAAAAACACCGGGCGCGGCCGGCGCCGGCCCGGATCGCCTGAGGCCGGACCTCTCGGCTTCGTCTCCATCTACCTGAAATACCTGAAGGAGAGACGCATGATTCACAAACGACTTTTTGTCAACGGCATCGAACGGAACCTGTTCGTGGATGCTGAGGCCAAGCTGTCCAAAGTGCTGAGGGAACAGATTTCCCTCACCGGCACCAAGATCGGCTGCGGCGAGGGGCAGTGCGGAGCCTGCGACGTTCTGGTGGACGGCAAGCTGGTCCGTTCCTGCGTCATGAAGATCGGCCGGGTGAGCGAAGGGGCCAAAATCACCACCATCGAGGGGATCGGCACCCCCGACAAGCTCCATCCGCTCCAGAAGGCCTGGATCAAGCACGGCGGCGCCCAGTGCGGCTTCTGCACCCCCGGCTTCATTGTTTCCTCCTACGCCCTGTTGTCGGAAAATTCCTCCCCCACGCGGGAACAGGTGCGCGACTGGTTCCAGAAAAACCGCAACGCCTGCCGCTGCACCGGTTACATCCCCCTGGTGGACGCGGTGATGGACGCGGCCAAGGTCCTGCGCGGCGAGATGAAGGAAGAGGAACTGGAGTTCAAGATGCCGGCCGACGGCCGTATTTGGGGTTCCAAATACCCCCGGCCCACGGCCGTTTCCAAGGTCACCGGCACGCTCGACTACGGCGCCGACCTGGGCCTGAAACTGCCCGAGAACAAGCTCTTCCTGGCCCTGGTCCAGGCCAGAGTGTCCCACGCCAACCTCAAGGGCCTCGACACCTCGGAAGCCGAAAAGATGCCCGGGGTCTTCAAAATCGTCACCCATAAGGATATCAAGGGCACCAATCGCATCAACGGCCTGGCTTTTCCCGACAACCAGGGCGACGGCAAGGAACGGCCCATCCTCTGCGACCAAAAGGTCTTCCAATACGGCGACGCCATCGCCGTGGTCTGCGCCTCCACCGAGGCCGAGGCCCTGGCCGCGGCCGAAAAGGTGAAAGTGGATCTGGAAGCGCTGCCGGCCTACCTGTCGATTCCGGCGGCCAAGGCTCCGGACGCCATCGAGATCCACCCCGGAACCCCCAACCATTACTATACGGCCAGGATCGAAAAGGGCGGCGAGACCGCGCCCGTCTTCAGCCGGCCCGACGTGGTCACGGCCGAGGAATTCATCGTCACCAGCCGCACCCCGCACATGCCCATCGAGCCGGACGTGGCGTTTGGGTATTATGACGACGAAGGGCGGGTCCACGTCCACTCCAAATCCATCGGCATCCATCTCCACCACGCCATGATCACCGAAGGCCTGGGGCTCCCGCCGGAAAAGCTCTTCATCGCCGCCAACCCCATGGGCGGCACTTTTGGCTACAAGTTCAGCCCCACCAACGAGGCCATCGTGGCCGCCTGCGTCATGGCCACCGGCCGCCCCTGTTTTTTGAATTTCAACTACAAACAGCAGATGCAGTACACCGGCAAGCGGTCCCCCTTCTACATCACCCTGCGCCTGGCCGCCGACAAGGAAGGCAAGCTCCTGGCCATGGAGACGGATTTCGACGTCGACCACGGGCCCTACTGCGAGTTCGGCGACCTGTTGACCCTGCGCGGCATCCAGTTCATGGGCGCGGGCTATGACATCCCCAACATTCGCGGCGAGGGGCGGACCATCTGCACCAACCACGGCTGGGGTTCGGCTTTTCGCGGATACGGCGGCACCCAGTCCTGCTTCGCCACGGAAATCGTGATGGACGAACTGTGCGAAAAGCTGGGCATGGATCCCTTGGAGTTCCGTTTCAAGAACGTCTACCGTCCGGGCAGCACCAACATCAGCGGCCAGACGCCCGACTCCTTCTCCTTCCCCGATCAGCTCGACGCCTTGCGCCCCAGGTATAAGGCGGCCAAGGAAAAGGCCAGGGCGGAAAGCACCGCGACCCACAAAAAGGGCGTGGGCCTCTCCCTGGGCGTTTACGGCTGCGGCCTTGACGGCCCCGACTCCTCCCAGGCCTATGTGGAACTCCATCCCGACGGCACCATCACCGTCTGCACCTCGTGGGAAGACCACGGCCAGGGCGCCGACGCGGGCGCGGTGGGCACGGCCCACGAGGCTCTCCGGCCCATGAACGTGGCCCCGGAACGTCTGAAATTCACCTGGCCCGATATGGTCAATCCCCCTGTGTCCGGCCCGGCGGGCGGCTCGCGTTCCCAGGTCATGACCGGCGGAGCCATTCGGGTGGCCTGCGACAACATGTTGGAAGGCCTGAAGAAGCCCGGCGGCGGGTATATGAACTACGAAGAGGCCAAGGCCGCCGGCCGGCCCGTCCACTATGACGGCACTTTCTCCGTGCCGGGCGTCCCCTTGAACGAGAAGGGGCAGGGCCAGCCCTTCATGGTCTATATGTACGGCTGCGGTCTGGCCGAGGTCACCGTGGAAGTGGCCACCGGCAAGACCACGGTGGACAAGTTCACCCTGACCGCCGACATCGGCAAGGTCAACAACCGCCTGGTCACCGACGGGCAGCTGTGGGGCGGCATCACCCAGGCCCTGGGTCTGGCCCTGTCCGAGGACTTTGAGGATATTGAAAAGCACACCTCCCTCATCGGCGGGGGCCTGCCGTTCATCAAGGACGTGCCGGACAACATCGAACTGATCTATTTCGAAAATCCGCGCGAGTTCGGCCCCTTCGGCGCGGCGGGCGTGGGGGAACTGCCCCTGGTCGTGCCGCATCAGGCCATCCTCAACGCCATCTACAACGCCTGCGGCGCTCGGGTGACCCGTATCCCGGCCACGCCGGAGCGTGTCCTGGAGGCCCTGAAGAAGTAGCCGGTCTCCGTTGCGGAAATTGTTCACGTAATTTTTGCGTGAGACCTTCAGCCGGCGCGGCCGGAGGCGGCTTCCGCCTCCGGCCGTTCATCCCGATAATCCGCCCATTCCATCGTCCGCGCCGCCGGAAGGCGGCGCGGACGTTACCGCCCAAGGCCGCCCCTGATGGAAAAGCAGACCCTGCAACAGTTCGAAGCCCAGTGTATTCAAGAGGAACCGCCGGCCTGCCAGACTTGGTGTCCCCTCCATCTGGAGGCCCGCGCCTTTATCCGCCAGATGGCGGCCGGACGGACGGGCGACGCCCGAAAAATTCTGGACCGGCATCTGCCTTTGGCCGGGCTGTTCGGCTATCTGTGTGAAGGCCCCTGCCGGGAACATTGCCGCCGGGCCGAACTGGATCAGGGA
>JAVBTP010000280.1:0-4205 GCA_031556115.1 Candidatus Adiutricaceae bacterium | reverse complement strand
GCTGGTCACCGCTCTGGGGCTGGGATTGGGGGCCACTTTCTCCTCTCTGTGTGCCTGGCTGCCGATCTTGGCCAAATTGCTCCCCATGGTGTTCCGGATTTTATTTTTTGTCTCAGGGGTTTTTTTCTCCTTAAAAAATTTACCCTATGGTTTTCGGGAATATATTATTTGGAATCCGGCCCTTCAATTGATCGAGTGGATACGGGTCAGCCTGGCGCCCGCCTATCCGGCCGACGACGTGAATATCGCCTATTTAGCGACCCTGGCCATAATAACCATGACCAGCGGCTTGTTGTTGGAGCGTCAATCCCGAAAGCGTTTCGCCACATAACGGGCCAAGAACCGACCTTGGCGACGGGCGCCGGCCGGGAGAAAGTTTCCCCGACTTTGTACAATATATGCCAAGCCAAGTGAATCCATGATTGAACTACGGCACGTCCGAAAGACATATAGTATAAAAGACCGGCGACGCATCATTCTCGATGACGTCAGCCACCGCTTCGCCCCGGGGACCAATACCGGCATTCTGGGGCGCAACGGGGCTGGCAAGTCCACCCTGTTGCGCCTGATCGGCGGCGAGGAGCCGCCGGACAGCGGCCAAGTGACCCGCGCCAGCCGGGTCTCGTGGCCCATCGGGTTCAGCGGCTGTTTCCACGGCCAATTGACAGGCCGGGAAAACCTGCGGTTCGTCAGCCGGATCTATGGGATGCCGATCGAAAAGGTGACCGCCTTTGTCGAGGACTTTGCCGAACTGGGCCTTTATATGGACATGCCGGTCAAAGTCTACTCCTCGGGCATGAAGGCCAAGCTGGCTTTTGGCCTGAGCATGGCCCTCGAGTTCGATTTTTATTTGATCGACGAACTCACCGCCGTGGGCGACGCCTCCTTTCAGGCCAAATGCCACGCGGTTTTCAACGCCCGCAAGGCCCAGTCAACCCTTTTGGTGGTTTCCCACAATATCGCCACTATCAGAAAACACTGCGCCCAGGCTCTGGTTTTGGATCAAGGGAATCTGATCTCGTTTAATAATCTTGAGCAGGCGGTGGAGTATTATAATAAAAGTTGTTTGGGGCCGACGGTCTATCAATTCGCGGACCAGACCCCGCCGAATCCCCAACCCCAGATCAAGCGGAAAGCCGGCTGAACGGTCATGACTATCGTGTCCGCGGTCGATAGCCGGATTTCACCAACCGCCATTTCCGGATCAGTGAAAAATTCCTGGCTCAAACCGGCCCGACGGCTGGGGCACCGGTTGGTTGGCCCCATCTGGGGCCGGCCGATCCGGCGTTTTTTACTTCTGACGCTGATCCCGACCCTGGCGGTTTTTCTGTATACCGCGTTCTGGGCTTCCCCCATGTATATCTCCACCTCCATGTTCGCCATCAAGAATCTGGAGACCAACAACGCCGCGTCCGGCTTTGACCTCGCCCATATTTTCGGCGGGGCCGCTTCAGGCTCCACTGTCGGCGACTCGTATCTGATTGCCAAATATGCCCACTCCTGGGCCATTTTGTCCAAGATCGACACGGCGATCAATATCATCGCCCACTTCAGCGACCGACAAAAAGACGCCATTTCCCGCCTGCCCCGGGGCGCCACCCAGGAAGAGCTTCTGAAATACTGGGCCGGGGTGGTTACGATAAATTTCGACCCCGACACCGGCATCATCACCTGTACGGTCAAGGCGTATACCCCTGAAATGGCCTGGCGCATCAATCAAATGATCATCGAAGCCAGCGAGGAACTGGTGAACGACATGAACCAGCGGGGGCGGCGGGACTCCCTGGCTCGGGCTATCGAAGAAGTTCACCGGGCCGAAACCCGTTTGACGGCGGCCCACGCCGAAATGCGCCAGATGAGGGAAAAGACCGCCATCATAGACCCCCGGAGCGCGGCCGAGGCCTTGCAGACCATTATCGTCAATCTGGAGGTCGAAGCCGCCCAGGTGGCGGCGAAGCTCAATGAGACGAAAGCCTATATGCGGCCGGACTCGGCGGCGGTGGAAACCCTGCAAAGGCGGCTGGTGGCCATCAATGAACAATTGGCGGCGGAGCGCGGCAAACTGTCGGGGCTATCGTCCGACACCCCTCCCGGCCTTGGCCATTTAAGCGCCATCGCCGGCCAATTTGAGGATCTGCTGCTGGAAGAGGAATTCGCCCGCAAGCAATACACCAGCGCGCTGGCGGTCCTGGAGAGTGCCCGCGCGCAGAGCGAACTGAAGAACCGGTACCTGGTGGATTTCGATCCGCCGCTTCTCCCGGATGAGTCCCTCTATCCCCGAGTGATTCGGTTCACCCTTTTGACCTTTTTCGGTTCAGGCGTTATAATTGCCTTCTTGTCGCTAATCGTCGCTTCCATCCGAGAACACGCCGGTTTTTAGCCGAACGGCGACGGTTTGTAAAATATCCATGCCAATTGTGAATTGGGCCCCATATGCGAACCATGAATGAAACCCCGGCCCGCCGCCAGGCCGTCCTCCCGCTGTGGATCAGACTGCTGGCCGTTCTGGCCTGGATGGGAACGATGATAGCGATCGGCGCCGGCCCGGCGGCGGCCCAGCGTGACATGTTCGCGCCGGCCGATGAGTCGGCCGGCGATTTGACCATCGGCGGAGGGAACGCGGCGGCCGCCACTCATGCGCCGCAACCCTCCCGCCCCCCGCTGTATGAGAACCCGGCGGTCTCCGCCGCTCCGGCCTGGGCTCAGGAGCCGCCGGACACCTCCCACACGTTTTTGCAGCCCTTTGGCGCCAATCTCTTTTCCGGCAACTTTTCTACCAGCTATTATGACGGCCTGGCCCCCTCCTACCTGATCAAACCCGGCGACCGGGTGGAGATACGCATGTGGGGGGCCAAAGCCATGGAAAGCGTTTTAGTGGTCGACCAGCAGGGCAATCTCTTCTTGCCCGAGATCGGCCCGGTGCCGGTGGATGGCTTGGCGCAGAACCAGCTTCTGGCGGCGGTCAAGGAGAAACTGGCCACGGTCTTCACCGGCGACGTCGATGTCTATGTCAACCTTCTCAACGCCCAGCCGGTGGCCGTCTATGTGACGGGCTTTGTCAACAAGCCCGGCCGGTATGCCGGCGGGCCCACCGAATCGCCCCTGTATTACCTGGATCTGGCCGGCGGCATCAACATCCAGCAGGGCAGCTACCGCCAGGTGGAAATCAGGCGCGACAATCGCGGCCTGGCGGCGATCGACTTATACGACTTCATCCTGAACGGCAATCTGCCCAACGTGCGGTTGCGGGACGGCGACAGCATTGTGGTGAAGAAGAAAGGTCCGGTGGTGGCCGCCGTCGGCCGCCTGCCCCACCCCGCGCTGTATGAACTGGGGCCGAAGGAAAATCAGGGCGCGCGCCTGGTGGCCCTGGCCTCGCCCCTGAACAGCGTCTCCCACGTCAGCGTCTCGGGCGTGCGCGGCCAGGCCCCTTTCCGGGCCTATATGACTTTGGCCGAGTTCCGCGAATTCCAGCTCAACGACAATGACACGGTGGAGTTTCACGCCAATCGCCAAAGCGACGTCATCATGGTCAACGCTTCCGGCGCGGTGGTCGACGGCGCGGCGCGATATCCGGTGCGCAAGGGAACCACCTTGGCCGCGCTTCTGCGGTATGTGGCCGTGGACGAGGAACTGGCCGACTGGCGATCCGTCTACCTGCGCCGGCGGTCGGTGGCCGAGCAGCAGAAGAAAAGCATCATGGACGCCTTGCGCCGCCTGGAGCAGAGCGCCCTCACCGCCACGTCCGCCTCGGTGGAGGAATCCAACATCCGGGTGCAGGAAGCCAAACTGGTCCAGGATTTCGTCAAACGCGCCTCCGGGATTCAACCCAGCGGGGTGGTGGTGGTCTCCCATCGCGGCCAGTTGGCGGACATGACCCTGGAGGACGGCGACACCATCGTGATTCCCCAAAAGACCAGCGTGATCATGGTCACCGGCGAGGTCATGATGCCCAACTCCGTGGCCTATAGCGACAAATTGGCCCTCAACGATTATATTGTCGGGGCCGGCGGCTTCACGGACCGGGCCAACAAAAGCAACATTTTGACGATCAAGCCCAACGGCGAGGTGGGCCCGGCCAAGACTCTGGGGATCGGCCCGGGCGACCGTCTGATGGTCATGCCCGAATATGACAGCAAAGACATGCAGATCTTCAAGGACATCACCCAGGTCATTTACCAGATCGCCATTGCCGCCGGCGTGGC
>JAVBTP010000097.1:0-3900 GCA_031556115.1 Candidatus Adiutricaceae bacterium | reverse complement strand
TGGCTCTACGCCCGCTGGTACTACGCCTGGCTCCCGGTTTTCGCCAACCTCATGGCCGCGATTTTTGTGATCATCAACATGGCCCGGCCCGAGATCCACTCCCTGACTTTGATGCCGGCCCTGAGGAGCCCCTTTTTCATTCCCCACGTCATCGCCTACATGCTGGCCTACGCCCTGATGGGGGTGGCCGCCATCACCGCCGTGGTCCAGTGGCGCAAGCCCGCGCCCGACCGCGACCTGGACGCTTTTTTGGACAACGTGGTGCATATCGGCTGCGGCTTTTTGCTCCTGGGCCTCCTCACCGGCGCGGCCTGGGCCAAGGAATCCTGGGGGAATTACTGGTCCTGGGACCCAAAGGAAACCTGGGCCTTCATCACCGTGGCCGCCTATTCGGTCTTCATCCACCTGCGGATCCGAAACCGCTGGCCGCGCCCGATTTTACTGTTGCTGCCGGTGGCTTTTGTTCTGCTGATGATCACCTGGCTGGGTGTTTCGTATTTACCTTCCGCCCAGGGGAGTGTGCACGTGTATTCCTGACGGCGGCCCCGGCGTTTGAACGTTCGCCCGAGGCCGCCATAGGCCCGCGTCGCGGGCCAGGGTACGGCGGAGGAGGGTGCGGGACCGGGGCGGCTGTATGTATCCCGTTGGCTTCAGGATTTCTCGGACGCGGCCTGGCCGGCCGACGCCCGGCGGGCGGTCTCCCTATCCGCCAGACGGCGAATTTGTTCCAGGATCGGGTGGGTGGCGGTGTGTTTACGGCCATAGCCGAGGTTGAAGGGGTAGTCGAAGCGCTCGGGGTTGAGGCCTTGATTATGCTGGATGATGGTTTCCAGCTTGTCGAGACCCTTGACCAGGCGGGCTTCGAGGCTGCCGCCGGTTTCGTAGTCCTCCCACAGGGCCAGGATGGCCTCGCGGCCACGGGGCGGGAGGCCGGAGGTCAGGTCCTCGAGGTCGGCCCGTTCCGCGGCGGACTTGGGCTGGCCGGCCCGTTGGTCCACGGCCGGGATGTCGCCGTGGATGGCCTCGCCCAGATCATGCACCAGGCAGAGCCGCAGGAGCCGCAACGGGTCGGCTTCGGGGATTTCCTCGGCCAGCACCAGCGCCAGGAGGGCCAGCCGCCACGAGTGCTCGGCCGTGCTCTCCTGGCGTCCGGTGGCCGTGTAGGCGGTGCGGAGCGTGCTCTTGAGGGCCTCGGCCCGTTGGATGAAGTCGATATATTTGACGAGGGTTTCGTCGTTCATTGTTTCACCGTCCATTTCAGATCGTTGTGGGGCGATAACCGGGTCATTCCGGCGCGGCCGGCTGTCGGCCAAAGCTGTCCGCGTGTTTCGTGAAATTACGGCCATGATTATGCAGCGCCTGCACCGGACGTCTGGTTGGCGGCCATAAACTTACGAAGAGAAGGTTTCCGACAAGAACCGGCTTCGGCCGTGGGCCGGTCCGGCCGGGAAATGGAAATGCGGTTCGCCCGCGTGGCGAAATCCGGCCGCCGGGACGGTTTCGGTTCGCGGCTTTACGGCCGCTCCTCTGGGGCTGTATTCAGAGGGCGCGCTCAGGTGATGGGTTCCGGTGTATTCCGTAAAAAAAGTCGAGGAGAAAATTACAGGGAAAAAGTGACTTTGACCGTGGTGCCGGCGCCGGGAGTGGAATGGAGGCTCAACTCGCCCCCATGGCGGACCACCAAAGAACTGACCAGGCTCAGGCTCAGCCCCACGCCCACCTCGCCCTTGGTGGAAAAGAGGGGTTCCACCGCGTGCTTCAGGACGTTTTCGCTCATGCCCCGGCCGTTGTCGCGCACGGTGATTTCCAGCCGTTCGCCGTCCTTTTCCCCCAAAACCAGGACCCGGGGATCGGAGCCGGCCAGCACCGCTTCCAAGGCGTTTTGCAAAAGCGCTTCCAGGATGGAATCGAGGTCGGTCCGGACCATGTTCACCGGCGGGAGGCGCCGGGCGGAGTTGAGAAAAACCACTTTTTCGATTTGGGCTTTGATCTCTTCCACCCTTTCCGGGTATTGGCTTTGAGTGATGGTGACGATTTTGGATTTCACCGTCTCCCAGGCCTCGTCCACCACCTCGGACACGACGGTCCGCTCCGCTTCGCCGGCTTGCCCGTCGGTCATGCGGATAAGCTGTTCCAGCAGGTGGATGCCGCTCTCCTGGGCCTGACGGCTTTCGTTCAGATATTCTTCCTGCTTGGCCCGGTCCTGGTCTGGGTTTTTCAGATTGATGAGGTTGAGATAGCCGATGGAGGCGGCCAGGATGTTTTTAAAGTTGTGGGCCAGCCATTCCGCCAGTTCGTTTTGGGCCTCCAGGCGGCGCTTGGAATGTTTTTTTTCATAAAGGGCCCGGCGCTCGGCCTGGTCGGCCAAAAGCCGATCCACCTTGGCGGGCAGTTCCTGAAGATAATCTTCGGTCTTTATGAGCCAGGCCTGGGCGCCCATGGTCAGGGCCTGGGCCGCGGCTTCCTCGTTGCCGCAGCCGGTGGCCACCGCCACCGGAAGAGAGGGCTCCAGCCGGGTCAGCTTTTCCAAAAGGGTCAGGCCGGAGCCGTCGCCTACGTAATACTCGGTGATCACCAGGTCGGGCTTGCGTTCCTGACAAATGGAAACCGCCTCGCCCGCCGTCAGGCACGAGACGGCTTCATACCCCGCCGCCTGAAGCGCCCGACTGGAGGCTTCGGCCATGGCCAGGCTGTCTTCGACGATCAATATCAGGCCCACAGAAATCTCCCGGACGGCAGCCGTCCGTCGCCTTTCCTCAGAATGTGCGCCGCCCCGGCGCAAAATGAACGGCCTTCTCTCAGCCGCCCTCCGTCTTCGACGGGGGCGCCGGACCGGGCTTGGGGGATTCCCGCAAAATGCTCAAGGCCAACAGCCCCGCGCCCAGGCAGATGCCCACGTCGGCCAGGTTGAAGGCCGGCCAGTGGTTCAGGCCCCAGTGGAAGTCCAAAAAATCCACCACCGCGCCCCAGCGAAGGCGGTCGTGGATGTTGCCGAGGGCGCCCCCCCAGATCAGACCCAGGCCGGCCAAAGTCCGCCGGTTGCCGGGCGTGGCTTTGACGTAAAAATAAATAAAGGGCAGGAGGGAGGCGGCGGCGATGGCGGCCATTTTCAGGCCCTGGCCCGGGCCGCCGCCGCCGTCGCCGGCGAAAAGGCTGAAGGCCGCCCCGGTGTTATACGTCAAAATGAGATCAAAGAAGCCGGGAATGACCACCAGCGGTTCCCAAGGGCTGAACGTGTGCCTGGCCAAGGCCTTGGTTACCAGATCCAGCCACAGAATCAAAACCCCCCAAAAAGCCGTCTGTCGCCATTTTGATGCGCGGTTGAACATCGCTTTCAAGCGCCGCCGGCCTGCGTCAATTCGCTGAGGTTGATCAGCTTGGGTTCCAAAACATCAATGATGGCGCGGAAATCGCTGGGCTTCAACTTCAAGAGTTCCCAGGCGGCCATGGAGACCGGCGGGACCTGGGAGTCCCCCGCATAGCCGAAGCCCCAGCCCCGGATGATGATGTCGGCCAAATGGACGATGGCCGTGCATTCAGGGTAGAGCACCGCCCGTTCAGGGTTGTGGTGGAGGCGCATCGGTTCGGCCAGGCTTTCGGGGAGGTTCCAGTGTTCGGCCAGCCATTGCCCGATCTCGCCGTGGTGAAAATCCAAAATGGCGTTTTCCGCTTCATAGAAAAGGAGATTTTCTTTTTCCACCTTTTCTTTTATCAGGCGCATTTCCTCAGGCATGTTCAGGGCCAGCACCACTTTGCCCAGATCGTGCAGCAGCCCGGCCACCAGGATTTCCTCGGCGTCGTCCCGGCCCAGGGTGGTGGCCACGGCGCCGGCGGCGGCGGCGCAGCCGATGGAATGCTCCCACAGGCCGGCCATGCTCTTTTGGATCATGTCGAAAACCG
>JAVBTP010000261.1:0-7312 GCA_031556115.1 Candidatus Adiutricaceae bacterium | reverse complement strand
GGCAGCCCCACCAGCGTGGAACTGATTTCCAGCGCCACCGCCCTGGCCTTGAACCAGGCCCTTTCCAGCCCGCGGGATCTCTCGGGGCTGTACAACCTGGTTTCCGCCGGGTATGTCAACTGGCACGGCTTTGCGGTATATCTGGTGGCCCGGGCCCGGCAACTGGGCTGGAACCTCTTGGCCAAGCCTGAAAACATCAAAACCCGATCCACCGACGCCAGCGGACGGGCCGCCCGGCGGCCAGCCAACTCCCGCCTGTCCACGGAAAAATTCGCCAAAACCTTCAACCTCTTCCCCGCTCCCTGGCAGTATTACGCCGACCGGGTGCTGTGGGCCTGGACCAAGGCCCAGCCGCCCTCCCCGGCCGCGCCCCAGGTGCTCATGGGGCTGAAATTCATTCCCCCGATGAATGAAGCTCCCGGCCGCCGCCGCGGAGCCTGACCGCATTCCGCACCGCCTGGGAATCTCAAAGTTTGAGATTCCCATAATTTCGCCCCCTCGCCAGAAGCGGCCACCGCCCCGCCTTGGGTTTTCCTGAATACCGCCTCGAATTATTATTGAAAAATGTTCCCGACTGTGTTATGGTCATTTTTTATTTCTTTATTTACACACATTTTTAAATATTCTATTTACCAAAAATACTTCAATCTGGATCGGGTTCAATGTCACGGTCCAGCGGTGGCGTCATTTGACCGGGATTGAATCCAGCTCGGTATGAAAAGAGCGCCCCTGGCCTTCAGGAAGAACCGCACCAGCGGACCCGCCCCCTCCATCTAGAACGCTTTTCAATGTACAGGTCATGGGCATTAAATGAAAAGTTCCCGGATATTTTGGCGTTTCGCTTTATTTGCGGGTGACATATAAATCGCCAAACGCTCCAGTACCCCGTAACTTCTTAAGTTACGGGGCACTGGTTCTGCAATATTTTGCCCGCTTTCCGAATCGAGACCGAAAAGGGGAAAACGCGGCTGGTTTTCCGCCCCCCGCCTTGAAAGGTGAAAACATGTCTAAAAAATTAGGAATCGGCGCCCAATTAATGATCGCCTTCATCTTGGTTTCGTTTATTGCCATTGCCGTTCCTCTTTTGGTCACCTCGCGCTCTTTGTCCCAGGCCAACACCGACCAGGCCCTGGTGCTGCTCCAGGAAATAGCCGGCCGATATTCTTCCGACTTTAAAGGATTTTTCGAGCGAGGCTTTCAACTGAACCAGAATCTGCGGGCCACGCTGAGCGCGGCCAAAAACCTGGCCAAGCAGTCCGGCCAGGCCCCGGACCGGAAACAAGCCCTGGAAAACCTGGCCGCTCTCTGCCAGGCCAACCCCTGGGCCATATCCATCTGGATGGGCTGGGAGCCGAACGCCTATGACGGGCGCGACTCGGAATTCGCCAACCAAAAGGGGCAGGACGCCGCCGGCCGCCTGGTGCCCATGGCCGCCCTGACCAACGGCGCCCCGGCCATCGACACCCTGGTGGACTATGACCAGCCGGGGGCCGGCGATTATTATCAGTTGGCCCTGCGCGGCGGGCGGGACACCATTCTGGAGCCCTATGAATATGATTATTCAGGCCAAAAAGTGGTCCTGACCACCATGTCCACCCCCATCATGGAAGACGGCCGGGCCGTGGGGGTCTGCGGCGCCGACGTCGACCTGACCTATTTGAGCCAGATGACGAGCGGCCTGAAGCCCATGGGGGCGGGGAAAGTCATTCTTCTTTCCCCCGGCGGGCTGATCGTGGGGCACAGCGACCAGGCCCTGGTGGGGCGGCCCTTCACCGATACGCCCCAGGGCGGCCTCTTGGCTTCGGTGCTGGCCGAGGCCAAAACCACCAAAAAACCGGTGGCGACCATCATTCCCGGAGGGTGGCCGGACGGGCAGGACGCGGCGGTGGCCATCCAGCCTTTCGCGCCGGGAAGCGTCGAACAGGATTGGTTTTTTCTGGCCCTGGTACCCCTGGAGGTCATCTCCGCCCAGACCACGGCCGTGGTCCGGTATAATTTATTCATGGGCCTGGGGGTCCTGATCGTGGTCGTCATTGGAGTGCAATTTATCGTTCGCGGCCTGACCGGCCGGATCATGGCGGTGGTCCGGGCCCTGGAGGTCAACGCGGAAGAGTTGAACCGCAGCGTCGACGAAATCGTCGTCGCCGGCCAGACCATCGCCCAGGGCGCCGAAAGTCAGGCCTCATCCCTGACGGAGACCTCGGCCGCTCTGGAGGAAATCGCTTCCATGACCAAACGGACCCAGGAACACACCGAAAAGGCCCACCAGGTCACCAACCAGTCCCTGGCCGCGGTCAACCAGGGCACCGCCGGCATGGCCTCCATGGATCAGGCCATGGCCGACATCAAGGTCTCGACGGCTCAAATTAACGCTATTATCAAAACCATCGAGGATATAGCCTTTCAGACCAATTTGCTGGCTCTGAACGCGGCCGTGGAGGCGGCCCGGGCCGGCGAGGCCGGGGCGGGCTTCGCCGTGGTGGCCGACGAAGTGCGCAACCTGGCCATCCGCAGCGCCGAGTCGGTCAACAGCACCACCACCCTGATCGAATCCACCGGCCAGAAGGTCGAATCCGGATCCCGGGTGGCGGCCCGCATGGGCGAAAGCTATCAGGAAATCGCGGCCGCCGCCGAAGCCGTCGACCAACTGGTGAACCAGATCAATTCCGCCACCCGGGAACAGACCGCCGGCCTCGGGCAGGTCAACCAGGCCGTGCTCGACATGGACGCCATCACCCAGAACAGTGTGGAGTTGGCCACCAACCTGACGGCCACCTCCGCCCGACTCAGCCAACAGGCGGGCGATCTGGGCCAGGCCGTCACCCAACTGCTCGGCGTGGTCAGAGGGCGAAAAATTTTGACACCTCCCAAACGGATCAGGGGGGCGGCCGAAAAAAGGGACGGCGCCGCCCCCTCTCGCCGGCAAATCTCAAAGTAAGCGCAAGATTCGAGGGGCGAGCGATCATAGGCCGGAGGGGGGGGGACGCCGGAGATGATAGCAAGGTCATGAAAGAGTGACATTTTCATATATATTGTGATATAATTAATCCCGTCTGATTTCGCGCGAAAAAAACGGCGCGGCCACAGTTTTAAAGGCATGAAGATTAGAGCCTGACGGGAACGCTTGTTTTGGCCTTCGAAAAAGCCCCGGCCGCCTTCCGAAACCAGTTGTGATTTTTCGCCGGGCGGTTTCGGCCCATATGCCCCCGCTTTTAGCCGGTTGCGCCGTCTTGTCGTGACCGGGCTATTCTCTTCCCCAGGCTGGCCTGTCCTCTTGGGGGATTCGGCGGCGGGTGGGGCCTGATCACCCCCGACACGAATTTTCCCCCACACCGCCCGGGCTTCATGAGCCTTATGGCGGTGTTCCGTATTATTAATCCGGCAACTTTAGAAGTCGGTTCTCGGCGGCGGAAGTCCAGTGATTTCGGACTTTGGCGAAATCACGGGTACGACTTATTTTGTTGCCGGAGTAATAATACCTACGTAACCGCTTGGCGCGGTTCATCACTATTGCGGCCTCCGACTTGGTCGGAGCGGTTCGACTTACGGTGTGAACACCATGCTCGGAAACTTGCCGGAATATCGGGCGCTGTGCAGAAAAACCTGCGAGGTTTCCGATATCACCATGTGCCTCTGCCTTCGGCTGCACGAACGGAATCCTTGGGTGCTGGAGCATCTGGCGCTTCAGTTGCGGCACTATGCCCCCCGCCCCCGGATAGTGGTGGCCGATCTGGGCTCGGCTCCGGAATTCGCCGGCCAAATACAAGCGTTGACCGTAGGCCACGGGGCCCGCTATGTCCGTGACGAATATGCCGGCGCCTATTCCGCGGCCCGGGCTCATAATGTGGCCGCCGCCCAGGTGGAAACGGATTTCGTTTTTTTCACCGACCCGGATTGTTTTGCCGTCGACGATATCTTTGGCCGGCTGGCGCGTTTGCTCAGCCAGACCGGGATCGGCGCCCAGTTGGATTTGATGCTCAATTTCGCGGCGTTCCATTTGGGTGAGGATTTGTCCGAGCGTTTTAAAGCCCTGCCGGACCCCTTGGAGCGTTCGGCCTTGCTGGAGTCGGCCAGGGTGGATTCGCTTTTTGCCGTCCGGGGCGCGGTGGAGTTTGCGGCCCCCTACGCCAACGTTTTTTTGTGCCGCCGCGATGGGTTCAACCTTGCGGGTGGTTATAATGAGAATTTTGTGGGGTATGGGTCGGAGGATTTCGAGTTCCTATTGCGCTTCGCGACGCTCATGAACCAATATACGCCGCCGGTTCAGCCGGCGGACGACGGGTATCGGCCTTATGAAGACGAATTTTTCCCCCAGCGTGACTATCACGGTTTCCGGCGTCTTTTGGAGGCCATGAGTTTTTTGGCCGAGGTCAACGGCCTGGCCGCTTTTCACCTAAAACATCCGGTGCCGCTTGATATCGGCTGGCACCAGGTCCATGACCGGGGCCGCCAGGTTTTTCGGGCTCAGGTCAGGCCTTACCTGGACGACCGGCGAGGGCTTCTGGGCTGCGACTGGCTGCCGCGTAGCCAGGTGGCGCTGGTGATCGCCGAGCGGGAATGGCAGGCTGACCTGTTCCTCCCTTTGCGGTTGGCCGGATACCGGCTGATTCTCGCCACTGGGGCGACTTTGGGGAAATTGGCGCCCGAGGCCCTGGACGCGTTTTTGCGGGAGCGGGCGATTCAGGTCGTGGCCGTTGGCCGGCCGACGCCGGAAGAATCGGTAAAAAGCGTGCAAAACCTGCGTGAGGGGGTCCGGAGGCTGGGTCTGGGGTGGCTTTCGGTGGAGAGAGGGCCGTGGCCGGAAAGTTGGGCCTATGTTTCGGAGGCGGCGCCAGGCCTCCCCGCTGCCGAAGAAAGCCAAAGATTCACCGAGGCGGAATTGGCGGTCGCCAGGGCTTACCGGAATCTGGCTCAGGCCTCAGCCACCCCTGAGACGCGGACGGCTCCGGAGGAGGAGCTTGCGGGGCCGGACGAAGCCGCCCAGCGCGATTTAGCCGGGCGGCTTTTGCGGCGCTATTCTTTTTTTGCCGAAAAGTCCGACCAAGGCGCCCGGAACAGTTCCGAGGCGGAGCCGGCCAAGCTGCTGCTTTATCATTTCAGCCTGGCCGGCCGCAATCTGGTCGGCGGTGAACGGGCCGCCATCCGCCACCCCTTGAGGCCGCGTTCCTACCTCCTGGCCCGCCTGGGTTTGATGTCGGACCAGCAGTGGGCCGAGTTCGAACGTGACGGGAGAGTGCGAAGTTCCCGTCTGGCGGCGCCAGGGCTGGCCAGGCGGCTGGAAGCCGGCCTGGTCGAAAAGGTGTTGCGGGTTCAGGAACCGAAACTGGTCAAGTATAGACGAAACCGGTCGGCTTTTTTCAGGGATTCCAAAAGCGTCGTCCTGCGGCTGTATGGGCGCTTCTTTGCCTGACGGTGATTCGCGGTCATATCGACCTTTTCCATAAAAGATAGTTATTGGGAGGGGTACTTTTGTTATGTATTTTGTAAACGTATATATTGTAAACGGTTGACTTTCAATGCTTCCCTGTTATAATTAAAATTTTATTGGTGGCATGATACCGTTTCAACACTCGCGGACCCGGGTGTCGGGCAGGGTGACCAGGGCGCGATACTTGCGTCCTCAACGCGGAAAGATCGGATTCTTCTAATGAAAGTTACAGTTTTCGGCGTCGGTTATGTGGGGCTCACCCAAGGGGCGGTTTTGTCCGACGTGGGGCATATGGTCTTGTGTGTGGACACTGATGAAAGCAAAATAAGCAAACTGCAGGCCGGCCTGGTGCCAATCTACGAGCCGGGGCTGACTGAACTCGTGGAAAAGAACCAATCCGCCGGGCGTCTGTATTTCAGCAACTCCGCCGCCGAAGGCGTGGCCCACGGGGAGGTCATTTTTATCGCCGTCGGCACTCCGGCCGATGAAGACGGCTCGGCCGACCTGAAAAACGTTCTGGCCGTGGCTGGTGACATTGCCGAATATATGGCCGGTTTTACCATTGTGGTCAACAAGTCCACCGTGCCGGTGGGCACGGCCGACCTGGTGACCAAGACCATTGCGGACGGCTTGACCCGGAGGGGAGCGCCCCACGGTTTCGCCGTGGTCTCCAACCCTGAATTCCTGAAAGAAGGCGCGGCCCTCAACGACTGTATGCGGCCGGACCGCATTGTCATCGGCACGGGAAATGGAGAAGCCGCCGAGACTTTGAAAGAGCTTTATGCGCCCCTGGTGAGAAGCCACGACCGCTTCATATTCATGGATGCGCGCAGTGCCGAGCTGACCAAGTACGCCGCCAACTGCCTTTTGGCCACCAAGATCAGCTTCATGAACGAAATGGCCAACCTGGCCGAACTGTTGGGCGCGGATATCGAGATGGTCCGCCAGGGCATCGGCTCCGACAACCGTATCGGCTACCATTTCATTTACCCCGGCTGCGGCTATGGCGGCTCCTGCTTCCCCAAAGACATCAAAGCCCTGATACACACCGCGGAAAAGGCCCGGTTCGAGCCGCGCATTCTCAAAGCCGTCTCCGAAGTCAATGAACGCCAGAAGGCCACGCTGTTCGAAAAACTCTCCCGCATATTCGAGGGTCGCCTGAGCGGCCGCACCTTCGCCCTCTGGGGCTTGTCGTTCAAGCCCAACACCGACGATATGCGCGAAGCCCCCAGCCGGGTTCTCATGGAGGCTTTGTGGGCGGCCGGGGCCAGGGTGCAGGCCTATGACCCGGTGGCCATGAAAGAGGCTCAGCGCATCTACGGCCTTCGGGAGGAACTGCGCCTCACCGGCACCAAGGAGGAGGCCCTGAAAGGCGCCGACGCCCTGGTCATCTGCACCGAATGGCGCGACTTCCGCGCCCCTGATTTCGACGTGATCAAGTCCACCTTGAAGCAGCCGGTCATCGTCGACGGCCGCAACTTGTACGAGCCGAAAAGAATGGCCAAACGCGGTTTTGTGTATTGCGGGGTGGGACGGAATAATCCTTGCTAGACGGCTACTTTGTTGAAGAACATTGAAAAACGCTGCCCGAACGTTATAGTTGATGTTTTCCAATGTGGCGGAGTTGCAATTGGTTTCTTGTCAACCACATTGGAACCTTCATCACTATTGGTTGGCGAAAATGTTTCCCGAATTGTGGCCGTGGTGGGTGGCTTTGGCCGCCATCGCCAGCTTTAGATGTACTTAGTCGATCCTTAAAAAGTCTTAGCGCAAGGGGATAATTGTGGTGTTTGCGCTGGCGGCAGAAGCTTACTGGCGATAAAAAGTCGCCAAACGGCAAAAAAAGAATAAACTCTTTCCAGGCGCATCCATTTTCTGAAGTTG
>JAVBTP010000204.1:0-5187 GCA_031556115.1 Candidatus Adiutricaceae bacterium | reverse complement strand
TACCCCGTAACTTAAGAAGTTACGGGGTACTAGCCAGGGGCGAAGCCCCCGGACCCGCAGATGCCGACGCATCCGTCCGCACCCGCTTGCGCTGGCGGGCGGTGTCAGGGGAAACTGGTCGGCCGAGCCAGTCTTTGTCGGCGGGAAATTCCGTTCCATAGCCGTTTTCGCTCCCATATGGGAGCGACAACGGCTGCGACGTTTCCGCGCCGCGCTTCCGTGCGTTCCATCGCTTTGACAGCGCCCGTGGCCCGCGGCCTTCCCGCAGCGCCGCTTGTTTGACGCGTGCAGCGGAGTTGCGGCGCTGCTTACGGGTGCTCACTATTGGCACACAAGGGGGATCCAAGGGGTCTCCCCTTGGCGCCGGAGGAGTCCAGAGGAGGCCGGCGAGGGCCTCCTTTGGCGGGGGCTTGGGGCGCGGAGCCCCATACTTGTTCCACATAGCCTTTTTCAAAATAAATAATACAATTATTTATCAGTAAGGGGCGGGGGCTTGGAGTGATTGGCCCCATACTTGTTCCAGATGGTTTCTTCAACTCAAAAGTTCTGAACTGTGGTATGGCCAAAGCTTCTAAAAAATCAGCCGACCGACTCTTTCCTCTGGACGACCAAACTTCTACGGGCCAAGGCCCGGCCGCGCCCGTATCTCCCTGTCTCGAATCTGCGCCCGCCGCCGCGAAACCCGGCCGGCTGCGCCTTCTCCACACCTCCGACTGGCACCTCGGCCGCCCCCTCCACGGCCGCCGCCGCCAGGCCGAGTTCGCGGCTTTTCTGGACTGGCTGGCCGCCACCATCGAACAACGGAACGTGGACGTCCTCCTCGTCGCCGGCGACGTCTTCGACACCCTCACCCCCTCGGCCGGTACCCAGACCCTGTATTACGACTTCCTCACGCGAGTGACCGCCGCCCCCTCCCATCCCAGGGTGGTGATCATCGCGGGCAACCACGACTCCCCGGCTCTGTTGTCCGCGCCCGGCGAGCTTCTTAAATCCTTTCACATCCACGTGGTGGGCACCATCGGCGACGATCCGGACCGCGAGGTCATTGTGCTGCGGGATGAAGCGGGAAATCCGCTCCTGGTGGTGGCCGCCGTGCCCTATCCCCGCGACCGCGATCTGCGGGAATCCCTGCCCGGCGAAAGCGCCGAGGATAAAGAGCGTCGCCTCATCGAAGCCGTGGCCCGGCACTATCAGGAAGTGGGAACCCGGGCTCGGGAGGCGCGGGACAGCCTCCCCGCTCGGCCGCCCCTGGTGGCGCTGGGGCACCTTTTCACCGTGGGTGGCCGGGTGATGGAAGGCGACGGGGTGCGTGACGTGTATGTGGGCGGCCTGGGCGCGGTGCCGGCCGACATTTTTCCCCCTTTGGATTACCTGGCCCTGGGCCACCTTCACCAGCCCCAGATGGTGGACGGCAACCCGCGCCGCCGCTACAGCGGCGCGCCCCTGGCCCTGACCTTCGCCGAGGCCGGCCGGCCCAAAAGCGTGACCCTGGTGGATTTTTTCCGCCCGGAAGAATCCCCTGAAAACCCTGGCCAAACCTGGGAGACCGCGGTCACTTCCTTGGAAGTTCCTGTTTTTCAGCGACTTGAACGTTTATCCGGTGATTGGGGCGAACTGGCCTCCGGCCTTGACCGCCTCCTCGCGGAAGGGGCCGAAGCCTGGCTGGAAATCGACCACACCGGCGCCGAAGATCCGGGGAGCCTTCGGAAGCGGCTGGAGGACAAAGTGTCCCGGTCCGGCCTGGAGATCCTGCGCCTGAAGGACCGGCGGGTTCTGGAGCGGGCCCTGGGTCGCCTGGAGGCTTCGGAATCCCTGGCCGCCCTGGACGCGGCCGAGGTCTTTAGGCGCTGCCTGGCGGCCCACCAGGTGCCGGAAGGGGAGCGGCCGGAACTGACCGCCGCCCACGACGAACTGTGCCGGGCGCTCATAGAGGAGGAAGAGGCATGAGGATCCTCAAGCTGCGGCTCCTGAACCTCAACTCCCTGGCCGGCGAATGGAGCGTCGATTTCAGCCACCCGGCCTATCACGACGGGGGGATCCTGGCCATCACCGGCCCCACGGGGGTGGGCAAAACCACCCTTCTCGACGCCATCTGCCTGGCCCTGTATGGGGCCACCCCCCGCCTGGGGCGCATCGCCAAGGGGGCCAATGAAATCATGACCCGAGGCGAGGGCGAGTGCGCGGCCGAACTGACTTTTGCCACCCCGTCCGGCCGTTATCGGGTCCACTGGTCCCAGCGCCGGGCCCGCAAAAAACCCGACGGCCCCTTGCAGGATCCCCGCCACGAAATTGCCGACGATAAAAGCGGCCGGGTGCTGGAAAGTTCCCTCACCCGTACCCTGCAACACGTCGAAGAAATCACGGGCCTGAATTTTCACCAGTTCACCCGCTCGGCGCTCCTGGCCCAGGGGGCCTTTGCCGCTTTTCTGGAGGCCGAGCCCCGCGACCGGGCCGACCTGTTGGAACAACTCACCGGCACGGAGCTGTATGGCGAGATCTCCCGTCAAGCCCACGAGCGGCGCCAGGCGGAATACAAAATTCTGGAAAACCTGAAAAGGGACCAGGAAGGGGTGGCCCGGCCAGGCGAGGCGGCCATCTCCGATGACGAACTGCGCCGGATGGCCGACAGCCTGACGGCTCTGCATCAGGAATTGGAACGGCGACGCGCGGCCGCGGCCTGGCTCGCCAAGCTGGCCGAGTTGGAAACCGAGAGTCGGGATTTGGCGGTTCGCGCGCAAGAGCTGTCCGGGCAAAAGGAATCTTTCGGCCCCGATCAAAAGCGCCTGGCTCGATCCCGTGACGCCCTGCGCCTGGCCGGGGCTTATGAGCGCCTGGGCCTGCTCCGCCAAAAGCGTGATCGGGCCGAAGAGGACGTGAAGTCAGGC
This sequence comes from Candidatus Adiutricaceae bacterium, assembly GCA_031556115.1. Taxonomy (GTDB): domain Bacteria; phylum Desulfobacterota; class Desulfarculia; order Adiutricales; family Adiutricaceae; genus Adiutrix. Next base: position 2,302 of record JAVBTP010000204.1, on the reverse strand, counting down.
CAGGCCGCGCGGCCCGCCCTGGAGAAAGCCCGAGGCGCGGCGGCCGGGGCGGCCCAGGCCGCGCAAGCGCTGTTGACGCAGGCCCGCCGCGATGAGGACCAGGCCCGGCCGGTCATCAGCCAGGTTCGGACCGTGGAGGTGACATTGCGGGAAAACGAGGCCCGTCTGGCCCCGCTGGAGGCTGAAAGGCGGGCCCTGGCCGCCGAACTGGCCACCCTGACCGGCCGGGAGTTCACCTTTGACGCGGCCGGCTGGTCGGCCGGAGTTCGGTTTTTCGAAGAGGCGCGGGCCGACCTGGCCCAACGCCAGGCCGAGGCGGCGGCTCGTCGCCAGGCCCTGGCCGGCCTGTGGGCCGGCCAGGAGCCGCCCGACTGGCGGGCGCGCCTCGGGGCTCTTCACCACCGGTTGACTGAATTGAAGAATCTCAATGACGACCTGGCCGCTTTGGATCAGGCGCGGAAAGATCTGGCCGGCGCGGAACAGCGGCGGCAAAAGACCCAGGCCGAGCTAGCCGCGGCCCGGGCCGACCTGGCCTCAGCCGAAAAACGGGTGAAGGGCCTGGAGCGGGAAGCCGAGCATCTCGCCGCCCGCTGGAATTTGCAGGAGCGCTTGCGGTCGTTGGAAAAATGGCGGCCCCATCTGCATGACGGCCAGCCCTGTCCCCTCTGCGGGGCCTTGGAGCACCCCTATGCCGAGCCCGGCCGCTGGCCGGCCGACGAGGTGGCCGAGGCCGACCTGGCCAAAAACCGGGCCGATCTGCACGCCGCCCGCCAGGCGCTGCAAGCCGCCACCGCCCGTGAATCCCGCCTCCGTCAGCTGGCCCAAAGCGAAGCCGAGGCGGCAGACCGTCTGGCCGATGAAGGCGATCGTTTCGCGAAACAGATCAGCCGGCGGGCCGAAACTTTGGGCTTGGATACCGTGGCCGCCCGCCGTCAGGAGGCGGTTCTGGACCTGGCCAGGGCCGACCGGGCCGAGTTGACGGCCGTGGAAAACCGGCTGCGGCAAGCCGAAGCGCTGGATAAGGAACTGGCCAGGCTGGAGCGCGAAATCACCGCGCTGGCCGCGACTATTGAAAAAGGCGAACGAGTGCTGCAAGAGGCGGCGGCCCGGGAGGCCACCTTGGAAGGTTTGAATACCCGCCGTAAAGAACTGCGGCAGGAGCGGGCCGGCCTTTTCGGCGACCGCGACCCCGACGCCGAGGAAAAGCGCTTGCGGGCCGAAGTGCTGGCCGCTGAAAAGAACTTCATGGCCAAGGATCAGGCCGGGCGAGCGGCTGACGAGGCCTGGGCCAAGGGACAAACCATGATGACGGAAGCGGCGGCCCGGCGGGACGATCTGGCCGCCGAAGCCCAAGCCCAGGCTGAAACGTTTCAGGCCGAACTGGCCGGGGCCGGTTTCGCTGACGAGCCCGCCTTTCTGGCCGCCGCTTTACCCCCGGAGGAACGCGAGCGTCTGGAACGCCACGAGCGCGAACTGGCCGAGGCCCAGGCCGGACTCACCGCCCGCCAGAAAGATAATGAAACCCGTCTGGCCCGGGAACGGGAACGCCGCCTGACCGCGCAAACCCGAGCCGAACTGACCGCTGAAACGGAAAGCCTGACGGCGGAGCATCAAAACCTTCAGGCGCAATGGGGAGCGGCGCGGGCGCGTCTGGCCGAGCATCAGGCGGCGGCCCAAAAATACGCGGAACTCAGCCGGCGAATCGAGGCCCAGGAGCGGGAATTCCGCCGCTGGGACCGCTTACGCGATCTCATCGGTTCGGCCGACGGGCAGAAATACCGCGCCTTTGCCCAGGGGCTCACCTTTGAGATTCTGGTCCACCAGGCCAATCGCCAACTGGTGCGGCTCAGCGACCGCTACCTTTTGCTGCGCGATCCGGAGCGGCCGCTGGAACTGAAGATCATGGACAATTATCAGGCCGGGGAAATCCGTTCCACCAAAAACCTTTCCGGAGGCGAGAGTTTTCTGGTCAGCCTGGCCCTGGCTCTGGGGCTGGCCCAGATGGCCAGCCAGCGGGTGCGGGTCGACACCCTGTTTCTGGACGAAGGCTTTGGCACCCTTGACGAGGAAGCCCTGGACCAGGCCCTGGACGCCCTGGCCGGATTGCGGGCCGACGGTAAGCTCATCGGGGTCATTTCCCACGTCCAGGCTTTGGTGGCGCGGGTAGGCACCCGGATTCAGGTTCGCCAGCGGCGGGGGCCCCATAGCGAACTTTTGGGGCCTGGCGTGGCGGGTGGAGGTACATATTAACCCGGCAGTTGGCGAAGTCGGTTCTCGGCGGCGGAAGTCCAGTGATTTCGGG
>JAVBTP010000235.1:0-4788 GCA_031556115.1 Candidatus Adiutricaceae bacterium | reverse complement strand
GTCTCAGCTTTGAAGTCATCACCCTGCCCCCCCTGCGGGAACGCGAAGGCGACGCGCGGCTGTTGGCCCACCTCTTCGCCGCCCGCATGGCCGGTGAACTGGGCCTCCGGGCGGTCCCCGCTTTCAGCCCCGAGGCGCTGGAGGTTTTGGAAAAGTACGACTGGCCGGGCAACGTGCGGGAGCTGAAAAACGTGGTGGAGCGGGCCGTCTATCACCAGACGGCCGATATCATCCGCCCCGCCGATCTGGAAACCTCCCCGCCCCGGCCCGCCGCGCCCCCCTTCGCTTCGCCCGCCGCTCTTTCTCCCGTCGCCGCTTCAACCGCCGATCAGGCCTGGCCCCTGACGGGCGGGGAGTTCGATCGCCGGCTGGCCGGTTTCGCCCTCACGCTTTTCGATCAGGCCCTGGCTCAGACCCGCCACAACCAAAAAGAGGCGGCCCGCCTTCTGGGCCTCAGCTATCACCGCTTTCGCTTTCTGCACCGGAAATTCAGCGCGCTGGCCAGGACGGACGCCGTAACAGAAACGCGTGATGACCCTAAAGGCCAAACGCCGGGCGGGGCGCCGGCGACTCTTTTCGACCGGGAACCGGCCTCGTCGTAAACCGGGAGTCCTCAATCCGCCGGGGGGAGTGTGTCATGAACATCGCCGATATCATCACCCGTATCCAGCCGCCCCCGCCTTGGGAGCACGGCGAAAATATTCCCTGGGACGACCCTGTGTTCAGCGCCCGGATGCTCAAAAACCACCTGTCGCAGGACCATGACTGGGCCAGCCGGCGGATGGAGTTTGTCGAGCGTCAGGTCGAATGGCTGACCGGCCAGTTGGCGCCCCGGAGCCGGATTTTGGATCTGGCCTGCGGGCCGGGCTTTTATACCCAGATTCTGGCCAGGCTGGGGCACCAATGCGTGGGCGTCGACTTTTCCCCGGCCTCCATCGACTACGCCCGCCGGGAGGCGGCCCGCGAAGGGTTGCCCCTGGAATACGTGCTCAGCGACATTCGGCAATACGACACCGGCCAGACCTTTGACTGCGTCATGTTCATTTTCGGTGAATTTAACGTCTTTTCCGTGGCCGAGGCGCGCGCCATCCTGACCGGGGCCGCCAAGATGCTGAAGCCGGGAGGCCTGTTCGTGCTGGAGGGACACCGCTTCGAGGCGGTCCGGGACATCGGGGAGGCCCCCTCATCGTGGTGGACCTGCCGGGCCGGAGAGGGGGTGTTGTCGGACGAGCCGCACCTGTGTTTGCAGGAAAACCATTGGGACCCGGCCTCCGCCACGGCCACCACCCGCTATTTCATCCTCGACGCGGCCACTTCGGGCCTCAGGATGTACCGCTCCTCCTGGACCGGCTACACCCTGGCCCAATATGAAACACTCCTGGCCGAGGCCGGCTTCCAGGCGCCCCGGCTGCTGACCGCCGCCCAGTGGCCGGTGGGGGGGCCGTTCGAAGGGGTGATGATGACCCTGGTCTGCCAAAAATAGCGATTTTGAAAAATGTGTTTTATTAAAAAGAAACCCCCGAATCATCGGGGGTTTCTTTCGTTCTATTTGCCGCCCGAGCGCCGGGCCAATTCCCGGAAGGCGATGTCCCGCCGGTAATAGCCGTCTTTGAAGTGAATGGCCCGCACCCGGTCGTAGGCCTTGAAGAGGGCCTTTTCCAACAGAACGTCCTGCGCGGCCACGGTGATGACCCGGCCGCCGGCGGTGACCACTTCCCCCCGTTCGTTGAGGGCGGTGCCGGCGTGGAAAGCCAGCGAGGCCCCCACGTTGGACGGCACGTTTTCGGTAACGACCAGACCGGTGACATACGGGCCGGGATAACCGCCGGAGGCCATGACCACACACACCGCCGTCTCTTCGCTCCATTCCACGGGGCAGCCCGCCAGATCCCCCCGGGCGCAGCGGAGCATGATCTCCACCAGATCCGACCGGAGCAGGGGCATGAGCACTTCCGTCTCCGGATCGCCGAAGCGGGCGTTGTATTCGATCACCTGCGGCCCCTTATGGGGGGAGCCGGGCGCGGGCAGGATGAGGCCGAAATACAGGCACCCCCGATAGTCCAGGCCGTCGGCCTGGAGACCGGCCAGGGTGGGCTCGATAATCGTCTCTCGCACTGTCCGGGCCACGTCCGGAGTGTAGACGGCCACCGGGGAGTAGGCCCCCATGCCGCCGGTGTTGGGGCCCGTGTCGCCCTCCCCCAGCCGCTTGTGATCCTGGACCGGGAGCATGGGCACGATGGCCCGGCCGTCGGTGAAGGCCAGAATGGTCACCTCTTCCCCGTCGATGAAATCCTCAATAACCACTTCCGAACCGGCCGGGCCGAAGCGGCCGTCATCCATGGCCTCCCGCACCGCCGCCCTGGCCTCGTCGAGGTTCCGGGCCACGGTGACCCCCTTGCCCTGGGCCAGGCCGGCGGCCTTGACCACGATGGGGCCGTCGGGTTTTCCGTCCAGATACCGCAGGGCCTCGGCCGAGGAGCCGAAGGTTTTATACGCGGCGGTGGGGATGCGGTGCCGGGCCATGAAGTCTTTGGCAAAGGGTTTGGAACTTTCCAAACGGGCCGCCGCCGCCCGGGGGCCGAAGACCGTCAGGCCGGCCGCGTCCATCCGGTCGGCGAGGCCCGCGGCCAGGGGCGCCTCGGGGCCGATGACCACCAGGCCGATCTTTTCCTTCAGAGCCAAAGCCGTCAGCCCTTCATGGTCGTCCACCGCGATGGGCGCCAGCGTGGTCATGATGTCCAGGCCGATATTGCCCGGAGCCGCAAAAATCCTGTCCGCGCGCGGGCTCTGGCTCAGTTTCCAAGCCAGGGCGTGCTCCCGGGCCCCGCCGCCCACCACCAAAATATTGATTTTATCCACCGTCGCGTTGATCCGGGCCGGTTCCGTCATCATGCCCTCCACCCCTTCCAAATTTTGCCACATCCAAGCTTTCGGCCAAGGAGTCCCTCGACGATCCGCCGATACCGGCGCCCGCATGGTCCGGCGCGCGGTTTCAGCCGCCTGTGAGGGTTTCCTAAATCTTCTTCCAATCAGTCTCCGCGGCCAGCCGGCCGATGACTTCCGGCAGGAGACGATGCTCTTCGGCCAGAATGCGCGCGCTCAAGGTCTCCTCGGTGTCGCCGGGCCAGACCGCCACCGCCGCCTGGGCGATGATCCGGCCGCCGTCCATGACCTCGTTGACGAAATGGACCGTGCAGCCCGTGATCTTCACCCCATGCTCCAAGGCCTGCCGCTGGGCGTCCAGCCCCGGGAAAGACGGCAGGAGAGCGGGATGGATATTGATGATCCGATCAGCGAATTCACCGATAAACGTCCGGCCCAACAGGCGCATGAACCCGGCCAGGACCACCAGCTCCACCCGATGCCTTTTCAGTTCCGCCGCGATCCGGCGTTCGAAGGCCTCTTTATCGGGAAACGAGCGCCGTTCGACGGCCACCGCGGGGAGGCCCCGGGCCGCGGCCAGGCCCAGGGCCGGGGCCGAGGGGTTGTCGCTCACCACCACCCGCACCTCGGCCGGCAACCGGCCGGACTCGATGGCCGCCACAATGGCGGCCAGGTTGCTGCCCCGGCCGGAGACCAGAATACCCAGCTTAAGAGCGGCCATCGGTCACGCCCTCGATGATCGTCCGGCGGGTTCCCGGTTCCAGGCCGCCCAGGAAGAAAACCTTTTCGCCGGCCGCCCGCAATTCGGCGGCCACCGCCTCGGCCTGGCCTTCGCGCACGATCAAAGCCAGGCCGATGCCCATATTGAAAGTGCGGTACATCTCCGGCGCGGCCACCCCGCCCCATTTTTGCAAAAGCTGAAAAATCGGCGGCACCTCCCAGGCCCGGGGGTTCACCCGCACGGCCAGCCCCTCGGGCAGGGCCCGAGGCAAATTCTCCTGGAACCCGCCGCCGGTGAGATGCACCAGGCCTTTGATGTCGAAGCGCGGCAAGAGCGGCAGGATGATCTTGGGATACAGCCGGGTGGGGGCCAGGAGAATCTCTCCCAGGGGGCCGCCCAGTTCCTCGATACGCTGATCCGCCGTGAACTTCATCCGCTCGAAACAGATTTTGCGGGCCAGGGAATAGCCGTTGGAGTGGAGGCCGCTGGAGGCCAGGCCCAACAGGACGTCGCCGGCTTGCATGTCCGCCCGGGGCAGTATTTGGTCCCGCTCCACCGCGCCCACGCAGAAGCCCGCGATATCATATTCCCCCGGCCGATAAAAACCGGGCATTTCGGCCGTCTCCCCGCCGATCAGGGCGCAGCCGGATTCGCGGCAGCCTTCGGCCACGCCGGCCACCACCCGGGCCACCTGGTCCGGCTCCAGCCGGCCCACGGCCAGGTAGTCCAGAAAGAACAGCGGTTCCGCCCCCTGGGCCAGGACGTCGTTGACACACATGCCCACCACGTCGCGGCCGATGGTCTCGTGGCGGTCCATCATAAAGGCGATTTGCAGCTTGGTGCCCACCCCGTCGGTGCCGGCCACCAGAACAGGCCGCCGGTATTTGGCCGCGTCGAAGGCGAAGAGCCCGCCGAAACCGCCGAGGTCGCCCAGCACTTCCGGCCGGTAGGTGGCCCGGACGGAGGCCCTGATCTCCTCCACGGCCCGGTTCCCGGCCTCGATATCCACCCCCGCGTCGCGGTACGACAGAGGGGCCTTTGACTCATCGGCCAGAACTCACGCGTCCTTATTGGGGACGTTGGCCACTTCGTCGATGGCCGTGGGGTATTCGCCGCTGAAACAGGCGGTGCACATCCGTTTCTCCCCCGCGTCGCCCACCGCGCCCATGAGCCCGGCTCGGGAC
>JAVBTP010000118.1:0-5492 GCA_031556115.1 Candidatus Adiutricaceae bacterium | reverse complement strand
CAGGTCATCGACGATGACCTGCCCATTCATGGCTTGGGCAGCCGCCCAGGCTTTTTCCAGCAGGGAGGACACGCGGGAACGGCCACCGCTGTCGAGGTAAAAAATGATTTCGGCCTTGGGGAACTTTTCCCGCAGAATCTGGCCGGCCGCCCGCAGGTTGACGGCCGTGAAGGCCACCGCCACCGGCCGGCCGGTGAGCTGATGCACGGCAGCCCCGGTGGCGTAATCCTTCGTGACATACATGTCGCCGGATTCGTCCCGGGGATTTTTAGCCGCCTTCCGCCACTCCCGGTGGCCGATCATCAAGGCCGCGCCGCTGGTTTCCGCACCGGGTTCAAGCCAGAGTTTGCCTTCGCGGGGAATGGTCAACAACGTCTGGAGCTTGGGGATGTAGGCCGTCCCGGTGAAGCTGCCCGCCAGATCAATTCCCACACCCAGAAGATTGCCGGCCGCATCCAGGCACAGGTCGTAGTTGGGCACGTCGTGGTTCAGCAGATAGGCGTGGCAGTCGTTGGTGTCGCGGGCGCGGGTCAATTTCTCCAGCATATTGGCCATCACCTGGCGGCGGTCCACTTCCAGAGCCGGCGGCTCAAGTTCAACGGGCAGAGGAGAGTTTTCAGCTTCGACGGTGGCGGGTGTTTCAGTCTTTTTGGCCATAATAATTGTCCTTTCTCTGGCGCTTTATGGCCAGACTTGGAAAAAATGAAGCGGTTGACATGTACCTAAAATAGGTACATAATGAATTCATGAAATGGACAGTCCGCTATAGCCCCAAAGCCGGCAAACAAGCTCACAAGCTGCCTCAAGCGGTACTAAAGGTTCTGGACTTTCTGATTGCTGATATAGAGTTGAGCGGCCCAGTGCGGGGTGACTGGCCCAATTACAGTAAGCTGGCCGACAAAGTTCATCACTGCCATTTGAAAAAAGGTCATCCGACGTATGTGGCCGTGTGGTCGGAAGAAGACGAGGACATACGTCTGGTGGAGGTGCAATATGTTGGAACCCACGAAAAAGCCCCCTATTGATATCTTCAAGGTCATTTGTCCGGCCGATATCGCCGGTGCCATGAAGACGTATTTGCGTGAGCATGGGTGCCAGCTCGAAGTTACCCTGTCTCCGGAGGAAGTCTTTCCCCAGCGCAGCCCCGGCACGCTTCTCCAGGGAGCGCGATATCGCGAGGACTTGACCCAGGTGGAACTGGCTAAGCTGACCGGCATTCCGCGTCGTCATATTTCCGAAATGGAAAACGGCCATCGGAGCATCGGCAAGCAGACGGCCAAAAGGCTGGCCCAGGCGCTCAATATTGACCATCGCCTTTTGCTGGGGGATATCGAGCGGTAAGAGCCCTCTCTCATCGGTTTCCACTTGTCCATCCCAGAGCCAGACCGGCTCAACCACATGCAGAGAAACCAGCGGTACCAAGCCGAAATGACGGCCGTCGAAGCTGCCGGGGTGGTCCTGGGAGAGCACCAGGGCCAAACCGTCGGGGATGCGGCAGTTTGACAGAAGCGACGGCGGAAGGTCTCGGCCGGAACGGTCACGTTCCGGCCGTGCCGTGCCGGACAGCCGGCGACCGTTCAGCGTCAGTCCGGCCGGAGTGATTTCCAGCAGGTCTCCGGGCAGGCCCACCAGTTTTTTCAGCAGGGGCTGGAGCCCGGAGGGACAGGAGCCGGTCAACAAATAGCCGCGTTCGCGGGCCAGGCCACAGAAGGGATTGCTTGACTCCAGACAGAAAGTCACCAGGTCGCCCCGCTGCGGAGGCGCGTCCACCAGCCGATAAATCCCCTTGGGCAGGGACGAGGTCAGGTTGACCCGCAGCCCCCCCACCCCGAAGGCCAGACCGAGCAACGCGCTGATGGCGGCCAGGCTCAAAGCGATTTCAAGCTTCTAAAAGTTTTTGATACTCATCGAGTAAGTCCCCCTTTGAATGGGTGGCGGCCTCTTCAACCGGTGGAGCTGGAGCCGCTGCCGGGCTCTGGCCGTCAGTGAGAGGCATGGGGAAATAGAGCGAATCGGACAGGCCACGGGAATAACCGGCGGCGACGCCGGGGGCTTTGAGCTTGGCCCGGGCGGAAAACACCGGGTCCAAAAAATAGAGAATCTGCCGACCGTAGATCGGCGGATTGCCCGCCGTGAAAATGAGCATGTCGCCGGGCACGACGTTGCCGGCCGCATCTTTGGAAAGGCCCGGCAGGCGCATACACTCGTCCGGGGTCAGAAGCGGCCGGGAAGTTTCGGAGATGGAGGTGGAGCGGGATTTGCCGCCCTTGGCCCCGCCGGAGATGGAGATTTTTTTGTCCACCACAGTGGTGGTGCCGGCCATTTTTGACAGGTATTCGGCGGTCTCCGGCAGGTTGGGGGCGTAGGCGATGCGCACGTGGCAGTTGGCCATCAAGGCGTTGTCCTGCCCATAAGCCTGCGAAAGTTGTTTGGTGTCCTGGACGATGAAATACCCTTTGACGCCGTAGCCGGCCATGTAAGCGATGGCCCGCTCCACGATGGAAAGCTTGCCCAGCGAGGTGAATTCGTCGAGCATCATCAGCATCCGGTGTTTGTAACTGGCTTTCGATGCGCCGTCGGCGAATTCCATGCGTTCCGTGAGCCGGCCCAGGAGTTGAGCCACGAAGATACGCAGCAGCGGCCGCAGCCGGTCGATATCCGCCGGGGAAATAACCAGGTAGAGGTTGACCGGAGCTTCGTAGTTCATCAGATCATTGAGGCGGAAGTCGCAGCGGGAGATGTTTTGGGCGACGACCGGGTCTTTGTACAAAGCCAGGTTGGAGGTGGCCGTGTTAACCACGCCGGAAAGTTCATTATCGGCTTTGGAGAGCATCCCCCGCGCGGCGGAGGCGATGTAGACGTGGGCCGCCTGGCCGAAGGGATTGGTCGGATTGCGCGCCACCAGGGCCGGGAACATTTCGGCCATCATGGTGGCGTGATCCATCTTGAGCATTTCGTCAAAAACTTCTTTGACCGGCCGGTTGGGGTCTTCCAGCATCACCGCCACGTCATAAAGACTGGCTGGGCGGCCCTGTTCGTGTTGGGTTTTAATGAGGCAGTGCAGGAGCGCCCCGCCGAAGAAGCCGAAAGCGGCCTTGCCCCAGTAGTCCTCCAGGCCCTTCCCGTTGGGGTCCATGACCATCGAGGCGATCTGCTGCACGTCGGGTATGCTCATGGCCGAATCGAGGCGGACCTCGGCCAACGGGTTGAAAGCCGCCGACGTTCCATCAGCGTCGGAGGGGTCGAAGCGCAAAACCTTGTGGCCCTGGCTTTTGAGATAGCCGGACGTCAACGCAACATTTTCTCCCTTTATGTCGAGGACCAGGGAACTGTGCGGCCAGGACAGGAGCGTGGGCAGGATCAGCCCCACGCCCTTGCCGCTGCGGGTCGGGGCGAAACAGAGGACGTGCTCCGGCCCGTTGTGCCGGAGATAGTAATGGATGCGCTTCTTCGGTTCCCAGAAGCCGCCGACATAGACGCCTTCGCCCTTGAGGTAACCCATCGCCTCGATGTCTTTGAAAGCCGCCCAACGGGCGGAGCCGTGCAGATCGTCACGGCCTTTGAGCCCTTGTTGGCCAGCCATGTAGAGCATGAAACCCAAGAGCGGCAGGCCGATGCAGGCCAGATAGGCTTGATCGACGCAGCGGCCCACTTCCTCCTGCCCGGCGAATCGGCTGGACCACTCGAAGAGCTTCCAGGGCCAGTAAAAGGCATGGTCCTGAATCTGGAATAGGGGCGCACCCAGGTCCGGGTGATAGTCGAACAAGCCCGCCACCCGATCGGTGCTCCAGGTCAGGACCATCAGGCACCACAGGCCGATAAGCGCCAGCAATACCCATCGCCCGGTCTTGCCTTCCTGCTGCTTCTGGCGACTGAGATGGCCGTATTGTTTAGTTGGCGGCATACGCCCCCGCAAAAGCCACATCCCGCGTGACAACCACGTTGAACTGATATCCGGGCCTGATCTCCAGGGTCGGCTTTATGTTCAGGTTTTTCTGTAAAAGTTGAAGCGTGGCCTGGCCGAGCTGGGCAGCCAGGGCGGCGGTCATTTCGTCTTGGATGGTGGTGGAGTTGGCATTGCCGTTGCCGCTGGAATCGTTGTTGGAGACCTGGTCCACGGCGTAGCTCATGCCACCGGTGACCAGCGACATCAACACAGCCGAACCGAAGATGCGCAAGTAATGGTTGTCCACCCGGTCGTAGAAACCGGCGTAGCCGGCGATGTCCGCGCCGGGCATGGCCCCCAGGGTGACGCTGGAGCCGTCCGGGAATATGATCCGGTTCCAGGCGATGAGGACCCGCGACTGGCCGTAGATCACCCTGGAGTCATACACGCCGTAAATTTTAGAGCCTTGCGGAATCAGGAGGCTCCGCCCGGTGGCTGTGTCGTAGACATTCTGGGAGACCTGGGCGATGAGGCTGCCGGGCAGATCGGAATTGATGCCGGAAACCATCACGCCGGGGATGACCGTGCCGGTCTTGAGTTCATAGCGGCGGCCGGCTTCGCGGGTGTAGGGTGACAGCCATTGGGTGGCGTCGGCGCGGGCGAAGAAAGCCTCTTTGTCTCGGTCGGCGGCCGGATCGTAGGCGTCCGGCCCGGCCGGGGTGTAGGGTTGGTCGCCGCGTTCGGAAGCTGCCGTCGCCCCCGTGCCTTCACTGCCACTCGATTTCGGCCCTTCGCGTCTGATCATCAAGCCGCTGGCCAGAGCCTGCTGGCCGGCTTCCAATTTGCGGCGGCGGATTTCCTCCGCTTCCCGCCGGGCGGCTTCGGCCTCTTCATCTTTGACCGGCGGTCCGACCGTTTTGATCTGCGGAGTGCCGTCCGGGTTGGTCCGCGTCTCCGGCGGTTTCTTTTTTTCCTGGGGCACGGCCAGGCCCAGACCGTCGCCGGTCTTGGGTACCAAAGGCTTTTCCTCGACCGCGACTGTTGGGGGTGCGGTTTCTTTCTCTTCTTTTTTCTGGCTAGTCATGGTGAGCAACAGCACCATCATCATGATGACCACCGCCCCCACGATCAGGGCCAGAACCTTTTTATTGCCCTTTTTGACCTGCGGCTTGGGGGCCAGAAAATCCGGGCTCTTTTCCTGTTTCCCGGCCATGCTCACCGCCCTTCATCGGCCGCCAGGGCCAGGGGTTCCAGGTTGTTGTCCTTGACCTGATAGGCGCGGGTCAGGGTCGGCCCGCCAGCCACGGTCAAGCGGACATAGCAATGGCCGTCGTCCAGGCGGTCCAGGACGTAGGCCACGGCCGGAGCTTCAGTGGAGGCATCCGCCGTCAGAATGAAACCCCGCGACCGCAGCGCAGCGTCCAGCTTTTCCCCCAGACCATCACGGGTATCAGCCAATTTCAAATGGAGTGTGGTCCGGCCCGGGGGGTGTAAATCGGCATGCAAAAATGACCCACTATAGGGTGTAATAGGCACGTAAAAATGACCCACCGCAGCCGCCTGCCGCTATGATGCCATAGCGGAGGTTTAAGGAGATGTTGACGGT
>JAVBTP010000149.1:0-6845 GCA_031556115.1 Candidatus Adiutricaceae bacterium | reverse complement strand
TCGTACAGTCCCTTGATTTCCTGCTCGCGGCTTTGGTCGGCCACTAAAAGGGCGTCCGGGGTGTCGACTATCAACAAATTCTTCAGGCCCAGGCCGGCCACCAGGCGTCCCGCGGCCGAATGGACGGAGCAGGCGGCGACGTCCTTTAAGAGTACTTCCCCACAAACGTGATTGCCGTTTTCGTCCTCCGGGTTGAGGGCGCCGAAGCTCCGCCAGGAACCGATGTCCCGCCAGCCCGGGTCACAGCGCACCACCGCCCCCCGGTCGGTCTTTTCCATGACCGCATAGTCCACCGACAGATTCGGGGCCTGGGAAAAAGCTTCTTCGTCCAGTTCCAATCCGCCGCTGTCCGGCCATTTCAGGCTGTGGTCGAGGCTTTTCTCCAGGCTCCGGGCGGCGGCCTCCATGACCGCCGGCGCGTGACGGTTCAGTTCCCGCAGGAACACCCCCGCCTTAAAGCAGAAAATCCCGGCGTTCCACAGATAGCCGCCCGAGGCGTACAGGCGACTGGCCTCTTGCTGATCAGGCTTTTCCACAAAGCGCAGAATGTTTTCACCGTGCGCCTGGATGTATCCGTACGCGGTCTGCGGTGATTTGACTTCCAGGCCGAAAAGGACCAGCCGGTCCTGCCCGGCCAGTTCCAGGGCCCTGGTCACCGCTCCTTGAAGGGCGGGCACGTCATCTATTATATGGTCGGCCGACAAGACCAGCACCGGCGTGTCGTCGCCGTGGGCCGCCGCGGTCGCCATCGCGGCGACGGCGACGGCCGGGGCCGTGTTGCGACCGCAGGGCTCAAAATGCGCGTCAGCGGCCATCGGCTGAAATCTTCAAGTTCGCTGGCTATTTTGAAACGGAGGTCCCGGTTGCCGACAATCGTCAGGCCCCTGGTCTGTTCCAGGGCGGCGGCCAGACTCGCCGCTTTTTGAAAAAAGCTGCGCCCGTCGGACAGGCGGAGAAACGGCTTGGGATGCTTTTGGCGGGAAAGAGGCCACAGCCGCGAACCGGCACCGCCGCATAAAATGACGCTGATCATGCGGCCACCGCCAAGTCGGCCGCCTTGAGCCCCGCCTCTTTCCAATCCAGACCTTCCTGCCGCCGGTCGCTTCGGTAGCAGATCAGAGCCATGAAAAAGCAGGCGTACGGATAGCCTTTCCGGGCTGCGTTTTCTATTGGGTCCAGGGTGCTGCGTTGGTGCAGCAAGGCGGTCTTGGGCGCATGGAAGGGATCCCCGTACCGCCTTTCATAAATAAAGGTTCGCTTTTCCCGGTCAATGATCAAAGGCAGGCCGGCCAGTTCTTTCTCGCCAGCGACGTAGTCACCCTTTTTGAAAAATTCCACGGCTTTAAAAATTCGATACGTTTTGCTTTCAGGGTCATAGCCGAGGGCTTTGTTCAATAAAGCCAAGCCGTCAACGCCCTCTTTGTCCCAGAAGTAATAATAGAGCCAGGCGTAACTATGGGCATTTTGCAGGGAGGGATACTCCCGCTCATTGAGCCTTAAATCCTTTTGGAAATAGGCCAGCTTTTGGTCATGGGAAAACATTCTATTCATGTCGACAAATTCCACGTCTCCCCCTATTCCCGCGGCGCATTTTGAATAATGACTGACCCCGCCGCAGATGGTTTCCGCTCGGGACATTAAAACCAACTCAAACAACGCTGTCTCCAGGAGGCTCCCAGGCCGGCGGGGGAGCGAATCGGCGCTGGAACGCACCCCGTAGGTTTTCGACAATATTTTCAAAACTTTTAAATCTTCACTGAACAGGACAATTTTGCGCCCTTGCTTTTGGACGTGTTCAATGGCCATTTTCGCCAGTTGAATCGGTATTCCGTAGGTCGTGCTGAAAAAGCAGTGGTCGCGGAAATAGTCATTATACAGCAGATCGCCGTTTCGTATATGAATGGCGGTGAACCTGTCCGGCAGAACGGCTTGGCGGGCCAGTTCGATCGCCTCCTGCGGTCCCGGCTGAAAAGGCAAGGCGGCGAACATCTGCCTCAGTCCCCAGGCCCGATTAGGGCGAAGATGCTCATTAAGAAACTGGCTCAAAGGCTCGAAAGTGGAAAACAGCCGGCCCGGCTGGTCCTCCAGAGCCGGATCAAGCAACTCTTTCCGGCCCAGATTGCTTTTGCCCGGCAGATATTTGGGAAAATCTTCCGCCCAGGTTTCGTCAAGCAGGTGTTCACGGCAAAAATCAGCGCTGAAAAGCTCCTCCGCCTTGAGGCCGTCGATGGCCTGGGCTTTCAGGCCGGCCTTTTCGAAATCAAAATTGTAATTGGCCTGCCTGACAGGCCAGGTCATTTTCATCCGCCCGCCCAGGATTTTGGCCAGATACAGGGCGTTCATCGTCGCCAGGAGACGCACGGCCAAGCCATCGCGGCGCACCTGGACTATTGTCAGGCCGCTTTGGGCCGCATAGACCTGTATCCGCCCCGTCCCGTCTGAATTAAGGGGAAAAATTTTCAAGTAACGGGCGATTCT
This sequence comes from Candidatus Adiutricaceae bacterium, assembly GCA_031556115.1. GTDB lineage: Bacteria > Desulfobacterota > Desulfarculia > Adiutricales > Adiutricaceae > Adiutrix. The sequence continues at coordinate 4,367 of JAVBTP010000149.1, read as the reverse complement.
TTCCCCGTTGACCACCCAGCACATTCGCCCCTTTTCAGCCGTCGGCCTGATGCCGGCCAAGAGGTCCCACTCGCCGCCGTCCCGAGAAAGAGCCAATTTCGAAAACTCGCCTGTGGAATCGCCCAGCCCGGGGCGGGCGTAGACCACCGCGGCAATGGGGTATACATCGCCGAGATCGACCATCAAAGCCGGGCCGCCTCCACTGCCCGTGGCTGCCGGCTTGAGATCTTCTATTTCCAGACTTCCAGGGGGAATGATGTTATCGGTCATATTGTAGCGCCTACCTCCGCCGGAAGTCTTTGCAATTATCGCGCCAAGAGGATATCATAGTAGAGAATACTGCGTAAAAATCTGTTTGTCAAGAAACGGAGACCGGCTGTCAACGGAGACCGGCTGTCCTGGGCAAGGATCACGGCCAGGAGATCGAGTTTACACTCCCCGCCCGGGAAGCTTTGGAGTGGTGGGAGCGAAACAGGCCTAATGAGGCCACCGCATGATATCGCGGTCATTCCTCTTGACGCTTTTTCGGGATGAGTTCTATGACAAATTCTGCCTGAAGACTGGCTGGCGGGTCTCAAAAGAGGTATAATACCCGCCATGGCTTCGCCATCTTTATCAATAAGGCGGTGAGTTATGTGGCCCGACGGCTTGTTCCCGGCCTTGGAGGCTTTGAAAGACGCAACGCGGGCCCCGCATATGGAGGCCCATATGAAAAACCGGTTTCGGTTTTTGGGCCTGGCCGCGCCCCAACGGCGGGCGGCCATCGACCATCAATTGGACCGTAAGACTAATCCCCAGGGGGTGGCCGATTTTATCCGGCGCCATCGGGACGGTCTGTCCAAAATCAGCCCGCGGGAAGCCGCTAAACATTTATCCGCGATCGACTTTTTTAGCGTGATTTCGGCAAAGCCCGAAATCACCGGGGCTTGGTCGGCCGAGAATGAATATGTTTAGCCACCGGATCTATATCCGTCCGAGAACGAATACTATGAGTTGCCGAATTTTTTCAGCTATCTGAACGAGGTGCCCTATGCGTCTTTTAATGGCCTCCGATCTCCACGGCTCCGCCGCGGCCGCCGCCCGGCTGCGCGACCGGGTGGCGGAAATGAAACCGGAAGCGGTGCTCCTTTTAGGCGACCTTCTCTACCACGGGCCGCGCAATCCCCTGCCGGAACAGTATGACCCCCAGGAAGCGGCGAAAATTCTGGGCGCCCTGGCCGCGCCGGTCATGGCCATTCGCGGCAACTGCGACGCCGAGGTGGATGAGCTGGTGCTGCCTTTTCATCTGGCCGAGAGCGCCTGGGTTCTGGCCGGGGGCGGGCGTATTTTTGCCATCCATGGCCACCAACTGGCCTTTAACGGCGGCCCCCTGAAAGAGCCCGAAGGGGTGGCCGTGGTGAGCGGCCACACCCACCTCCCCACCGCCGAGAAACGCGGCTCGAGCCACTTTTGGAACCCCGGGAGCGCGTCTCTCCCCAAAGGCGATTTTCCCGCCAGCTTCGGCTGGTATGAGGACGGCCGCTTCAAAGTGCTGGCCCTCGGTGACGGCCGGGAGCTGATGAGCGACGGTTTTTAGGGAGCCTCTGAAGTATCGCCAGCCTCATCTTAGCCATAGGGAGCGTCCATGAGGGAAGTCACGGTAGCGGTCACGCAGATGAAAAGCCGTGGGGAGGCGCAGCGGAATCTGGCCGTCGCCGAACAGCTGGCCAGAGAGGCCTCCGCTGGGGGGGCCAACATAATCCTTTTGCCCGAACTGTTTGAGACGGATTACTTTTGCCAAAAAAGGCTGGAAAAGAATCTGGAGGCGGCCACGACTCTGGAAGCCAACCCGGCGGTGGCCCGCTTCCGCCGACTGGCGGCCGAGTTGGAGGTCGTCGTGCCCATCAGCTTTTTTGAAAAGGCCGGCCAGACCCGCTATAATTCCCTGGCCGTTATCGACGCCGACGGTTCGGTTCTGGGTCTTTATCGAAAAAGCCATATTCCCGACGGTCCAGGGTACAGTGAAAAATTTTATTTCAGTCCCGGCGACACCGGTTTTCGGGTCTGGCCTACAAGGCACGGGACAATCGGCTGCGCCGTGTGTTGGGATCAGTGGTTCCCGGAGGCGGCCAGATGTCTGGCGCTCCTGGGCGCGGAGATGATTCTCTATCCCACCGCCATCGGGTCCGAACCCGACGACCCGGCCATGGACTCCATGCCCCATTGGCGCACGGTCATGCAAGGGCACGCCGCCGCCAACCTGGTGCCGGTACTGGCTTCCAACCGTGTCGGTGACGAACGCCGCGGGGATTCTCAAATCACCTTTTACGGGTCGTCCTTCATCACTGACGAGCGGGGCGGAATCATCGCCCAGATGGACCGGCACAGTGAAGGCGTACGGTGTGCCCGGCTGGACCTCGAAGCCATCGGCGCCGCCCGCCGCTCCTGGGGCCTGTTCCGCGACCGGCGGCCCGATTTATATGGCCCGCTTTTGACCCTGGACGGCGTGACGCGTCACAATGGATAAAAACTGCCTGTAAGATACGGGTATGGATCCGGTCGGGCTGGGGGCGGGTTCGGTCTGGGCCGGCGCTGGAAAGGGTGCCCGGTGTCTGCGGTGAAAACACTTCGCTTTGCCTCGGCACTTCTTTCACGGTCACCGGGTCATCTGGAGTTTCAATAGTCTCCGATCATACGTCAAAAGAAGCGTACGGCGATAGCGCGCCGCCGCCATTTCCTGATCCACTCCTCGTCGCCCCCATGACCAGAGCACATTCAACATTTCGGCTTCCACACGTAGGGTCGCGGCCGACCAGCGGTTCTCATTATCCCGAATCACTGAAAACAGCGGCCGGCCCGAAGAGGGCGGCGGAGCGGCGCGACTGGTTGGGAGGGCCATGCGGCAACCGTGTTTTGAGTTTTTCCATGGGGAGGGAGTCGCCGGCGGGTTATTCCCAAAATGATAAAAATCTTGTTTTGAGAAAAGCCATTTTGAAAAAAATTTACTCTATAATACGTTAACAATATGAAATTATTTATGTTTTATTTGGCATTCGGCTTGCTTGTATAGGGGCACACCCTACGAAGGAACCGAATGTTTCAGTTCCCATTACCACCCAGGCTCTGGAAAAGGAGTTGTCCCATGGCCGATCTGGATTATAAGAAAATTAACGAGCTGTCTGAAAAATACAAAGCCGACATGTCCAAGTTCCTCCGCGACATGATCCGCATTCCCAGCGAAAGCTGTAAGGAAGAGGGCGTCATCCGCCGGATCAAAGAGGAAATGGAAAAGGTCGGTTTCGACAAAGTGGAAATCGACGGCATGGGCAACGTTCTGGGCTATATCGGCCACGGCCGGCGTCTCATCGCCTTTGATGCCCACATCGACACCGTGGGTATCGGCAACCGGGCCAACTGGAAGTTCGACCCTTATGAGGGCCTGGAAGACGACGAGATCATCGGCGGCCGCGGGGCCAGCGACCAGGAGGGCGGCATGGCCTCCATGGTGTATGCCGGCAAGATCATCAAGGAACTGGGCCTGGCCAGGGATTGCACCCTGGTTTTCACCGGCACCGTTCAGGAAGAGGACTGCGACGGCCTGTGCTGGCAGTATCTTATCAAAGAAAAAGGCCTGAAGCCCGAATTCGTGGTCTCCACCGAACCCACCGACGGCGGCATCTATCGCGGCCAGCGCGGCCGGATGGAGATCCGGGTCGACGTCCAGGGCGTGTCCTGCCACGGCAGCGCTCCGGAGCGCGGCGACAACGCCATCTTCCGCATGGGCCGCATTCTGGCCGATCTGGAAAAACTCAGCCAAAACCTCAAGGACGACCCCTTCCTCGGCAAGGGCACCCTCACGGTCTCCCAGGTGTTCTACACCTCCCCCTCCCGCTGCGCCGTGGCCGACAGCTGCGCCGTCTCCATCGACCGCCGGTTGACCTGGGGCGAGGACAAGGAATCCTCCCTGAGTGAAATCCGCAACCTGCCCTCGGTGAAGGAAGCCGGCGACAAGGTCAAGGTCTCCATGTACGTCTATGATGAACCCGCCTGGACCGGGCTGGTCTACCCCACCGACTGCTACTTCCCCACCTGGGTGCTGCCTGAAGACCACGTGGTCTGCCAGGCCGGCCAGGAGACCTATCGCCAGCTGTTCGGCCGGGAAGGCCGTTTGGACAAGTGGACCTTTTCCACCAACGGCGTTTCCATCATGGGCATGTTCGGCATTCCGGTCATGGGCTTCGGCCCCGGCAAGGAAGCCCAGGCCCACGCTCCCAACGAGATCACCTGGAAGCAGGATCTGGCCACCTGCGCCGCCTTCTACGCGGCCCTGCCCGATATCTATACCGCGGCCAACAAACAATGAACCTTCCCACCGGGCGGCCGCCTCG
>JAVBTP010000159.1:0-9397 GCA_031556115.1 Candidatus Adiutricaceae bacterium | reverse complement strand
GCCGAAGTAATTGCCGATGTGCAGGGAGCCCGAAGGCTGAATGCCGGAGAGGACGCGCAATTTCTGACTCATCATAAACTCCTTGGAAAGGGCGCCGAATTGAGATTCGAAGGATACTATAGCTAATTTCGGCGTAAAATCAACCCCCCGGCTTCAGCCGAGGTCGCGGTCAAAGAGAATTTGGTGGCCGGCCACCTTGGCGCCGGGAGCCACCCGGCAGTTGTGCAGGTGGCAGTAAGGCCCGATTTCCGCGCCGGCCCCCACCGTGGTGCGGCCGGTGAGGATGACGCCGGGCCAGAGGGTGACGTCGGGGGCCAGGCGGACGGAGAGCTCGACGAGGGTGGAGAGGGCGTCCAGCATGGTCACCCCGGCCCGCAGCCACGATTCGTTGACGCGGTCTTTCAGGATGGCCTGGGCTCCGGCCAGTTCATAGCGGTCGTTGATGCCGCCGACCTCGAAAGCGGAATTGGAGGGTATCTCCACCGCCGCGGCTTTCAGGCCGTGGGCCCGAAAGTCGGCCACCACGTCGGTGAGATAATATTCCTTTTGGGCATTGGCCGGGGTCAGGCGTTCGATGGCCTCAAACAGCCGGGCCGCGCCCGCCACGTACAGGCCGGAGTTGATTTCCCCAAGGGCCCGTTCCTCCGCGGTGGCGTCACGGTATTCGACGATGCGTTCCAGCCAGTTGTTCCCGTCGCGGATGATCCGGCCATAGGCGGCCGGGTCGGCCAGGCGCACGGTCAAAACCGAGAGGTCGGCGGCCAGGGCCTGGTGGGCTTTGAGAAATCCGTCCAGGGTGCCGGGGGAAATGAGGGGCACATCGCCGGCCATGATGAGCACCGGGCCCGAAAAATCCCGCAACACCTCCTTGGCCATGGAGACCGCGTGGCCGGTGCCGAGCTGTTCGGCCTGGCGGACGAAAATCGGATCCGGCGTCGCCCGCCCCCCCCCTTTTTCCGCCCGGCCGGCCCGAAAGGCGGTGACCCTGGCCTCCCCCTCTTCGGCGCCGCAACCGGTCACCACCACCACCGGGGCCGGATTCAGATAGAGGGCCGCGGCCAGGACGTGTTCGATCAGGGGCCGCCCCATCAAAGGGTGCAGGACCTTGGGGAGCCCGGATTTCATCCGGGTGCCGCGTCCGGCGGCGAGGATAAGAATGGCCGGGGTCGGTGATTCCATGGGGTGTCTCCCGCCGATTTTACGGCAAATAGCCCAACGTCTCGGTTTTGATCGGCATGAATTCCATGGGCGGAGTGCCTCCGCCGCCGGGAGCCAGGTCATAGGTCGCCAGGGAGTGGTGCTCCCCGGACAAATTGGTCAGCGCCGCCTCGGGCCCGCCGCTGGCCACGGCTTTAATGGCCAGACTCAAGCTGTCGTAGGCCAGGGCGGAAACCCAGGTGGGGTGGGTCTGGTAGGCGGAAACGAAGCGGCGGTTGAATTCCTGCACCGGACGGGAATTTTCGTCGGCCAGATTGACCGTCGGCAGACAGAGGTTGAGGTTCAGCCCCAGGGAGGTGAAGGCCGCCCCCACTTCCCGAAAACCCAGGTACGCGCCGCCCCACATGGGCGTTTTGGCCAGCTTGTCGTCGGCCAGGACCGGGGCCAGGCGCAGGGCCTCCCCCAGGTCAATGGCCAGAATGACAAGGTCGGGGCGGAACTGGCCCAGTTCCTCGTCGCCGGCCGGGTCTTGAAGCCGGGCCGGATCGGCCACCAGCACCTGGGCCTTGGAATCCAGAGGCTTGAGAGTGGCCGACGGTTTTTCCCCCTTGGGGGGAGCGGACAGGGTCTCTTCCAGGGTGGTGGCCAGGGCGGCCAGGGGCTCCCCGGCTCCGACCACGATCAGGAGGCGCTGCGGCCGTTTTTTCAACCGCAGGATTTCCATGGCCATGAACCGCCCCTGTTCCTGATAGGTCGGCATGAGGCGGAAAAAAGTGGCCGGACCCTGGCCGGCCGCTTCGCCGGTGGTCAGAAAGGGCAGGAGCACCGGCCGTTTCGCGTAGAGATAGCGGGGCGCGTCGGCCGTGAAACGGCTTTCGGTAAAGTAGCCCATGGCCACCAGGGCCTGCTCCAGGGCCAGGTCTTCCCTCGGCTCCCGGGCTTCATCGGCCACTTCCAGCCGGTAGCCGCCGCCCAGCGCCTTCAGGGCCAGTTCGGCCCCCTGAAGGGCGCTTTGTCCCAGTTTTTCCAAAGGGCCGCTCAAGGGCACCGTGAGCAGGAAAAAACCGTCGTCGTCGGCCGCGTCGGCCGTCCGGGCCGTGAAAAAAAGCGGGACAGCCAGAAGAGCCAGGGTCAGTAGCTTTTTCAATATCATAGCGATTCCATTAAAATTCGTGGACGACTACGTATCACGCCGTCCGCTGCGGGCCCGCAGAATCAGGCGCACGGGGGCCAGGTCCAGGCCAAAGGCCTCCTTGAGCCGATTGACCAGAAACCGTTGGTAGGAAAAATGGACCGAGCCGGGTTTGTTGGTAAAGACCACAAAGGTCGGCGGTTTGCTGCCCACCTGGGTGGCGTAGTAAAATTTCAGGCGTTCCCGTCCGGCATAGGGCGGGGTGTGGGCCTCCACCGCGGCTTCGATGACCCGATTGACTTCGGCCGTGGCCGCCCGAAAACGATATTGGGCCATGATGCGGTCGATGAGGCCAAAGAGGTCGTCCACCCGCAGGCCGGTCCTGGCCGAGGCCGTCAGTAGGGGCGCCTTTTCCAAAAAGGCCATCTTCAACTCCACGGCCCGCTGGAACCCCTGGCGGGTTTCATTTTTGCTTCGGACGGCGTCCCACTTGTTGGCCAGAAGAATCACCGGCCGGCCCCGCTCATGGGCGTAGCCGGCGATGTGGGCGTCCTGGTCCGACAGGCCTTCCAGGGCGTCCACCACCAGGATGGCGATATCGGCCCGGTCCAGACTCTTCAGGGCGCGCATGACCGACAGCTTTTCCAGTTTTTCGTCCACCCGGCCCTTGCGGCGCACGCCGGCGGTGTCGACGAAGAGATACGATCGGCCTTGGCGTTCGATGGCCACATCCACCGCGTCGCGGGTGGTGCCCGGCCGATGGTCCACCACCAGGCGTTCATGTCCCGCCAGCCGGTTGATGAGGGAGCTTTTTCCCGCGTTGGGCCGGCCGATGACCGCCACCCGGGGCGGGGCGTCTTCCGCGGTTTCCTCGGCTTCCGTCCCGGTCAGCCACTGGGCCAGAGCCTCCTTGAATTCGCCCAGACCATAGCCGTGGGCCGCGGAGACCGGCCAGAGCCCTTCCAGCCCCAGTTCGTGAAATTCGGCCACATTGGCTTCTTTTTCAAAACTGTCGATTTTATTGACCGCCACCAGATAGGGCCGGCCGGAGCGGCGGATGAGGTTGGCCAGTTCGCGGTCATGGGGCGTCGGCCCGTCTTTGCCGTCCACCACCAAAACGGTCAGATCCGCCTCGTCCAGGGCGGCCAGGGCCTGGGCCTTGATCTGGTTCACCAGGGGGTCCAGGTCGGTGGGGTCGAACCCGCCGGTGTCGATGATGGTGCCCTGCCGGTCGCCGATGACCAAAGGGCTGTAGTGGCGGTCACGGGTCACGCCGGGGCGGTCGTCCACCAGGGCCAGGGGCCGGCCCACCAGACGGTTGAACAGGGTTGATTTACCCACATTGGGTCGACCCACCAGGGCCACCAGCGCGCACATGCTTTCCTCCCGATGATTATTGGGCCCGAGGGCCGCCGGCCAGCGGGCCGGGCGGCGGATCGGGACGGCCTCTTTTCCCGGCGAGGGCCGGGGCGGCGGGTCGAGTCGCCCGAAAACGATTCCCCCCGGTTTCGGCGGCTGGTCGTCGATCGACCGGTCGTCGGCCAACCGCCGGGCCGCCTTTTCCACTAAATCCCGCAGAATCGGAAAGCCGGCCAGGAGCGGCGAGCGGAAGCGCTCCTCCAGGCTTCGGATCACCGACGGCATGAAATCGGCGAAATGAGGCTTGCCGGCCAGGGTGATTCTGGCATAGGCCCCCAAGGCCTGCATCAGGCGGGCCGCGCCCACGATCACCAGTTCGCGGTGAAATGTCGTGCGCCAGCCCCCCGGCCCCCTGGCCTTCACATAGAGGGACACCAGTTCTTCTTTCGCTTCGGGGGAGAGCGGCCCCGAAGGCGTTTCCTCCAACAGGCTGGCCAGGTCATAGGCGGCCGAACCCGGCCTGGCGCCCTGCCAGTCGATGATGCGGACCCGTCCCTCTTTGATCAAAAGGTTGCGGCCCTGAAAGTCACGGTGCATGAGCACCCGGTCTTCAGCCTCGGGCGCGGCCAGACGGCCCAGAGCCCGGGCCTCGGCCCGGATGCCCCGGGGCAACCGTTCCCAGCCCAGATACCTGATCAGGGTCGAATTGAGAAAGTAGCCCACTTCCTGCGTGGCCACCATGGCCGCGCTATAGGCGCGGGTCTGGTAACACCACTCCGGGTCGAGGCCGGTCATTCCCTCCCGGTGGAGGCGGGCCAGGAGGGCCACGGCCTGATGATAATGATCGGCGCTGGCCGGCGGATCGGCCAGGTGACGGCCGCCCAAATCCTCCAAAAGGAAGAAGCCCTGTTCCAGGTCGTACTCATAAATGCGGGGCAGAGGCAGCCCCTTGAACCACAGGTGCCGGCCCAGGCGCAGCCAGGCCAGGTTTTCCGCCGGGTCGGGGCCGTGGAGGGCCACCAGCCCCCGGTCCTGTATCCGAAAATACCGGCGGGTTCCGCCGCCCCCGGCCAAGGGCCGGAGGCGGGCTTCGCCGAGGCCCGCCCTGGCCACCCAGGCGGTGAGGCGCGGGTCGGCCTGGTCAGGGGCGGGCCTGGTCACAAAACACCCCTCCCTCCAGGGTCAGGTCCGGCGGCACCAGCCCTGAAACCACGGCGTCCTGGATCGAAGCGCCTCGGGAGACCACGGCGCCCGGCCAGATGACGCAGTTTTCCACCTCGGCCCCGGCTTCGATCCGGGCGTCGGCCCCCACCACGTTCCAGCCGCTCAAGCGGCCCTCCACCCTGGCCGTGGAGTGGATAATGGTCCGTCCGGCGGCCAGGTCGCGGTTGAGGCCCCAATAGTCCTCGGCCGTGCCCATGTCGCGCCAGATGGCCGGGTCGTACGTCCAGCCAAAGACGTCCGCCCCGTCGCCCATGGCCTTGAGGAACACGTCGATGATGTCGGACGCGCCCTCGGGGATCAGGTCGAAAACGGCCGGGCTCAAAGCCATGACCCCGCAATAGGCCTGGCGGCGCACTTCGCCGGGGACGGGCGCGGGCTGGCGGAAATTGAGAATGCGCCCGCCTTCGCCCACCGAGACGTTGGCTGACCGCGTCTGGTCCAGGAGACCCAGGGTGGCCAGACGGCCAGGGTTGGCCAGGTGTTTCAGCGACAGCTTGACCAGTTCGAAGTCGGTGAAGATATCGGCGTTGACCACCAGAAAATCGCTCTTGCCTAAAAGGTCGGCGGCTTTTCGCAGGGCGCCGCCGGTGCCCAGGACTTCATCCTCGGAAGAGGGCACAATTTCTATTTTGCGGCTGAAACTGTCGGTCAGGCACTTGATGCGCTCCAGCATCAGGGGGGCCTGGTAATGGGCGTTGATGACCGCTCTTTTGACCCCGGCCGAGGAGAGGAATTCCGCCCACCACTCCAGCATGGTCTTATTGAGCACCGGGAAGAGGGGCTTGGGCCGGACCAGGGTCAGGGGCCTGAGCCGCTGGCCGGCGCCGGCGCTGAGGATGAGGGCGGTTTTGATCATAAGCCTTTACCTTGGAGAGAATCAGTCGCCATAGCCGAACTCTGAAAGCGTCGACTTCTTTTTGCTCCAGTCGCGGGTGGTGCGGACAAACAGCTGCAGAAAAACTTTGTTGCCCAGCAGCTCTTCGATGTTCAGCCGGGCCATCCGGCCTATTTTTTTGAGCATCGCGCCCTGGGCCCCGATGACCACCCCTTTTTGGCTTTCCCGTTCCATATGGATGGTGGCCGAAATACGCACCAGGCGGCCCTCGTCCTTGAACTCGTCAACGGTCACGGCCGTGGAATAGGGGATCTCCTGGCTGGTGAGGGTGAAAACCGCTTCGCGGATCATTTCGGCGGCGATGACCCGCTCCGGCTGGTCGGTCAAGGTGTCTTCGGGATAGAAGGGAGGGTTGTCCGGCAACCGCTTGATCACTTCGTCCAAGAGGGCGCGCACCCCGTCGCCGGTGCGGGCCGAGATGGGCACAATGGCCCCGGGAGCGGCGGCGGCCTCGATTTCCTGAATCAGCGGCAGGAGCTTGGTCTTATCGGGCTCGGCGTCGGTCTTGTTCAGCGCGACCACCACCGGCCGGCCCCGATGCCGGGTGACGGCCTCCAGGGCGGTCTGGTGTTCCGCCCCCCGCTTCAGGGCGTCCACCACCCACAGAATCAGGTCGCTGTCCTCCAGGGCGGCCAGGGCCCGGTTGACCATTTCCTTGTTCAGCAAAACCCCCTCGGCCCGATGAAGGCCGGGGGTGTCCCAAAAAACCAGTTGGGCTCCAGGTTCGGTCATCACCCCCAAAATCCGGTGGCGGGTGGTCTGGGGCTTGGCCGTGACAATGGCCACTTTTTCCCCGAGCACCTGGTTCAGGAGCGTCGATTTTCCCGCGTTGGGGGCGCCGACGATGGCCACGAAACCGGCTTTATGGGGGGCGCGGTCGTCGGTCATCGTTTCACGCTGGGGCGTTTCGCGGGCGGGTTGTTCCATTCGGCATCGGTGATCGCCAGGTGATACAGTTCGCCGGTGGCCGCGTTTCTGAGCAGCGGCCCGTCAACCTGGAATTTGAGGCTCTTTTGATCCTGGTCGGCCATGTCCAGCACCAGGGTCGCCGGATCGGTCATCAGCCATTGGAAGTCGAAGGTCCGGTCTCCGTCCGGGGCCAGGTACCCGGTGCCGCCGACCCGGATGAACAGAAACGCGCCGGTTTGGTCGTTGGGAAAAGCCCGGCGGAAATCGGCCACGGCCTGGGGGCAGTTTTCGGGGTTTTTCCGCTCGCAGAGGGTGTAAATGCCCGGGATGTCATCGGCCCAGGCGGTCGCTGAACACAGAGCGATGAAGACGGCGAGCGACAAAAGGTGGCGAATGCTTTTCATGACTGATCCTTGTGGTGTTTAAGTAAAGACAGGGCCTCTTTGGCGGCCAGTTGCTCAGCTTCTTTTTTTGATCCGGCTTCGGCCCGCGCCAATTGGACGCCGCCGATGGAAATGGCCATGGTGAAGAGGCGGGCGTGGGCCGGCCCCCTGGTGTCCACCAGTTCATAATGGGGCGTGCCCTGGCCCTGGCCCTGGGTTTCCTCCTGAAGCCGGGTCTTGAAATCGGCCAGCATGTCGGCCCAGGACTCGGGCTGGCTGAGCCAGGGCTTCCAGAGGTGGCGGGCCGCGTCCATGGCCGCGGTGAGGCCCCCGTCCAGATAGACGGCGCCCAGGAGGGCCTCCACCGCGTCGGCTAATACCGAAACCTTGTCGCGCCCCCCGCCGTGGGCCTCCCCCGGCCCCAAAATGAGGGCCTCGCCCAGTTTCAGGCGGCGGGCCACTTCGGCCAGCCGGGTCTCGCAGACCAGCCCGGCCCGGATGCGGGACATATCCCCCTCCCGCAGGCGGGGCTCGTGATGGTAGAGCACATCGCTGATGACCAGGTCCAGGACCGCGTCGCCCAAAAATTCCAGACGCTGGTTATCGGCCTCCCCGCCCTCGCCATTGAGGGCGGGGGCGGAGCGATGAGTCAGGGCGGCCGTCAAAAGGTCCGGGTTTTCAAACGTGTATTTTAACCGTTCCAGCATTGGGCCTTCGGTATTGGTCATAGGCGGCCTTCCCTGGCGGAGGCCGTCTTCGTCCCCTGGTTCGCGCCCAGATGTTCCCGCAGGAAACCGGCCAGGCCGTCAAAACCGCCGTTGGACATGATGACCGCCACATCACCCGGCCTGGTCGCGCCAATGAGGGCCCGGCCCAGGCTCAGGCCGTCGTCAAACAGCGCGGCCTTGGAGCCGAGGCTCAGGGCCAGGCGGTCCGCGTCCAGGCGGTCGCCTTCCGGGGCCTTATGGGGATCAGGCGGCCGGCGCAAAAAAACGGCGTCCGCCCCGGCCAGGGCCCGAGCGTAATCCTCTTGGAAGACGGCCCGGCGGCTGGTGTTGCTGCGGGGCTCGAAGGCGGCCAGGAGCCGGCGTCCGGGATAAGCCCGTTTGAGGGCCAGGAGCGTGGCCGCCACCGCGGTGGGGTGGTGGGCGAAATCATCCACCAACACCACGCCGTTGAAATCACCCAAAATTTCCTGACGCCGCTTCACGCCCCGAAAGGCGGACAGGGCCGGGGCCAGGCAGCGGCCATCGCCGCCCTGGCCGATATACGCGGCGGCGGCGGCCACGGCGTTCAGGGCATTATACACCCCGGGGTGGGGTAAGGACAAGCGGGCATAGAAGCCTTCAGGGCCCGACAGTTCAAAAGACGACCCGAAACCTTCCTCCGTCAGGCCGGTCAATTGCCAGTCGTTGTCGGAGCCCTGGCCGTAAAACTCCACCGGAGCGGCGCAGCCCGCGGCCACCCGCCTGACCAGGGGGGAATCGCCCCAGGCGATGAGGCGGCCGTCCGGAGGGATGAGTTTGACCAGCTTCCCATAGGCGGCCGCCACCGTCTCCAGGTCGGGATAGATGTCGGCGTGATCGAATTCCACCGAGGTCAAAATGACCGTGTGGGGTTTATAGTGCAGGAATTTAGGTTCCTTGTTGAAAAAAGCGCTGTCGTATTCGTCGCCCTCGATGATGAACCACTCGCCATAGGCCCGGCGCCAGGGACGGGAAAAATCCACGCTGGCCCCGCCGATGAGGAAGCCGGGCCCCAGGCTGGCGACGCTCCAGATTTTGGCGGCCAGGGCCGTGGTGGTGGTTTTGCCGTGGCAGCCGGCCACCACCAGGTTTTTCGTGCGGTTTAGAAAAAATGTCTCCAAGGTTTGAGGCAGCGAGAGATACGGTTTTTTGAGATCCCGCACCCGTTCGAGCACGGGGAAGGACCGGGTGACCACGTTCCCGATCACCACCAGGTCGCAGTCCGGGGGCAGCGTCTCGGGGCCATACCCTTCCGCCACGTCGATGCGCATTTCCCGCAGCATGTCGCTCATGGGCGGGTACAGGCCGGAGTCGGAGCCGGTGACCCGGCAGCCGGCCTCGCTCAAAAGGCCGGCCAGGGCGGCCATGGCCACGCCGCCGATGCCGATGAGGTGGACTTTCAGGCACTCCAGGTCACCATTGAGGGCTTTGGCCGGGGGATGATTCAATTGCGGGTCAAGTTCGGTCATACTCATTTTTTCCAGAATTCAGGGAGGAATAAAATCAAGAGGCTGAAAAACTCCAGCCGGCCCAGGAACATGTTCAGACTTAAGCTGCCTTTGGCCAGAGCCGGGAGGTGGCCGAAGTTTTC
>JAVBTP010000128.1:0-2969 GCA_031556115.1 Candidatus Adiutricaceae bacterium | reverse complement strand
CTGGAAAGAGTTTATTCTTTTTTTGCCGTTTGGCGACTTTTTATCGCCAGTAAGCTTCTGCCGCCAGCGCAAACACCACAATTATCCCCTTGCGCTAAGACTTTTTAAGGATCGACTAAATAATCTAGTTAAAGGCCAAACACGAGAAACCGGCCAGCCGCCGCAAGCGTAGGCAATCGGCGGCTGGCCGGTTTTTGTTTCACGAAAAGCCCGCCCCGGTTGAATGCGGCTTTGATATCAGTGCAGGCGCAACGGCAGCCGATACTCGGCCCCGTCGGGAGCGACCATGACCAGGGGCAGCACGTCCTCGCTTTTCCGCCGGAACTGGGGGAACGACAAATAGTTGCGGCCGGGCACGGCCTTCACTTTGAGATTCAGGAGCGTCGGGCCGCCGTCGGGGTCGGCCACGGTGAACGCCACGGTCCCTCCCCCCGCACACCAATACGGCACCTGGTAGAGGCCGCTGTCGGGATGCCGACGAATCTCATAGGCGTCGGGCACGTATTTCTTCCCGTCCCTTTTCAGGGTAACCACCGCTTCGGGAAAGCCAGTCTCCAGCTTCGGCTCCACCAGGCCGGCCCGGGCCAGGCCGGCCCGCACTTCCGGATCGGACATCAACAGATTCCACAATAGGCCGGTGCGGTAATTTTCGATCATGACCACCATGGGCAACTGGTCAATGGCCAGGTAGTGGGGGCTGACCCAATTGTCCCTGAGGCTGACGGCATCATAGGGCCCGTATGGCCCCCAGGTCTTGCCGGCCAGACGGCCGCGCAGGTTATGCAGAACCTGCATCGCATAGTGCGGCGTGTAGGGCATGGAGGAAAGGGCCGCGGTGGGGGCCACGGTGCCCCGGTCATTGTTCGGATCGGAGGCGGCATAGTCGCCGTCCTTGACCTGGCTGGCGGTCAGCCCCCAAAAATCCTCGGCGTAGCGGTTGACGGCCGGGGCGAACTGAAGGCAATAGCCGCGGTTGCTCAGAACCTGCCTGACATTGCGCGCGAAATAGCCACCAGGCACGAATGGGTCGGACAGGTGGCGGGGATCGAGGCCGACAAAGGAATAGTGGGCCAGAAACAGAGGGCCGGCCCCCGGGAGGGAAGCTTCGATCCGGTAGCCGAAGACGTTTTTGGGCCGGTAGCCGTCACCTGAGGTCCAGAAGCTGTAGTCCTTGAGGGTAATGGGGTGGGTGGGGGAAGCCAGCCCCAGGACGTAGGTGATCAGGCACTCGTTATAGCCCTTGATCCTGAGCCCCAGGTACCCCTGTTTGGACGACCAATGCCAAAAAATGCCGTTGCCCGCGTAGTCGGTGAACCAGGTCCAGTCCACCCCTTCCCATAATTCGGTGATGAGGCCGCGCAGTTCCGCCTCCGACCCCGGCCCGTTGAAATAGGCCCGGGCGATTAAAAGGCCCTGCATCAGGAGGGATGTCTCCACAATATCGGCCACGTCGTCGCCATCGCCGAAATTGAAGGTCTGGCCGGTGTGGCCGTTGAGCCAGTGGGGAAAGGCGCCGTGCATTTCCCGCCAGGGGGTTTTGTCCCGCAAAAAGCGGGTTATTCTCAAGAGGCGGGCCACGGCCTGGTCGCGGGTGATCCAGCCCCGGTCGGTGGCCACCACGATGGCCGCCACCCCGAAACCCGTGCCGCCCACGGCCACCGGGCGGGTCTCCCAGCCGAAATCGGCCTCATAGGCCATGCCCGAATTGGGGTCGCCCTCGTCCCACATATAGCCAAAAGCCGCCCGTTGCAGGGTCTCCAGGGATTCGCGGTCCTGGAGATACTCGTCATCCGGGGAAAAGGCCCGGACCGGGGCGGCCCCCAGCCCGAGCCCCAGCATCAAAATCGCGGCCAGGGCCGCGCGGCCCGGCCGTATCCGAAAAATCATTATTTTCAAAGAAGAGAGCATGCGTGCCAGGCCTCCGCCGGTTTACCCGTCAAAAATAGGCCGGCCCTCCGGGCCCCATTGACGGGGCCGGGATGCCGGCGGCCAGGATCGCTCCCGGCTCGAGTGTTGGAGTATACCATATTCCCGCAAAGGGGAACAGGGGGTTGGCCTCAGCGGGCAGGGCGTACCATCTAATTTTAGTAGTTTCCAAAGGAAGCGACGGCTTCTGGCGGCCTTGCGCTGTTTGTGGATGAGGCTTTTATTGGAAGGTTCTGGTCTGAGAATGTTCATAGTCATTTTTCTCAAGGTGCTGAGGTTGGCCGCGGCATATTTGGTTCTGGCCCTGTTCCGATCCTCCCCAAAGGTTATTACTCCGGCAACAAAATAAGTCGTACCCGTGATTTCGCCAAAGCCCGAAATCACTGGACTTCCACCGCCGAGAACCGATTTTGCCAACTGCCGGGTTAATAATACCAAGCCTTTCAGCAATTGCTGACCACCCTTGATCTCATGGCCTTGGCCTTCTGTCGCCAGCCCGCCCAACACTAAACGGTTTTCGCTGGCCCAGGCGTTCACAACTTCAATCGGCGCTCGGACTCCATGCCCTGACCCACGACAGCATTTGCCGTCTGCCGCTATAATTTCCAACTCATCCGGCAACGCTTTCCTGATTTGGTCCGTCCAGGCTCTAAAGCAGGCCTCAAACAAAACCGGATTCATCAATTGAAACACCCGATTAAAAGTATCGTGGCTTGGCGGTCCGCCCGTCATCGGGATCAGTTCCTTAAACCATGATTCCCGGTCACGCGCCAGTTCTTCCATGTCCACAAAGCTTCGGCCTCCCGTCAGGACACTGCATAGGGCGATGAAAAGGATGTCCACAAACCTATGCCGCCTCGTCCTATGGTGGCGAGGGTCCGGCATGTCTTCAAATACCTTTCTATGTAAATCGGCATGCAAAAATGACCCACTATAGGGTGTAATAGGCACGTAAAAATGACCCACCGCAGCCGCCTGCCGCTATGATGCCATAGCGGAGGTTTAAGGAGATGTTGACGGTGGATATGATAAGGAAAGTACGG
>JAVBTP010000178.1:0-18950 GCA_031556115.1 Candidatus Adiutricaceae bacterium | reverse complement strand
ATCTCCTGGAGGCGCGCCGGTCAAAACGGCGCCGGAAGCATTGGATGCGGACGAGTCTACGCCTGGACGTCGGCCAATGAAGTCTGCATGACGGTCATCAAGCCGTCGGCCTTATCCAGAGCGGCCAACAGGTCTTGGCGGCTGGCCGCCACCTTGGCCTCGGCCAGAATCTGGCCCAGGAATTTGTTGATCCGGTCGACGTCTTTGATTTCCTCATAGGCCTTGCGATAATCCATAGTCGCCATCCGCCTGAGGGTATGCACCACTCCGGCCAGCTGGGCCACGTCGGCCCGCATTTCCGCGCGGGGGCTTCGAGGCAGCCGGGGCAGGACGCCGGCCAGGTCGAGCCGGGCGGCGACCGGGGGTAACGAGGCCACCATCGTGGCCAGGGGCACTTCGCTGAAGCCGGGGATGCGGGCTCCGCCGGCCGAGGCGTTATACAGGGGCGGCGGGGAAGGTTGGGCGGCAATGGTTTTCGCCGCCTCGGCATACCAGGTCAGCGAGGCCAGAAGGCCGGTGTTGGTCTCCACCACCGTATCCCCAACGCCCTTGACCGTAATGGCCGAGGGGTCGCTTTCGTGGGCTTCGCCGGGCGTGCCCGCGGCGTGGAGCCGGCCCTGGCCGTAGGCCTGATCCTGGGCCACCAGCACCAGAGGGGCCAGCCCCCAGGCATAGGCCAGGGCAAAGGCCGCGCTGCCGCTGTTACCGCCCTGGGGGAGAAACAGGCCGTGGGAAAAGGTCTGGGCCTCGCCGGCGGTCAAATGAAAGAGCGCCCGATGGAAGCCTGGGACCATGAAATGGGCCGGGTGGCAACTGGAGGACAGGGCCAGGACCGTGTCCGGCCCCATGACGGCCAATTCCCCTGGGCTCAGCCGCAGGTAATCGCTGGTGTCCCCGGATTCCAGAACTAACACCACATCCGGCCGCACGCCTTTGGCGAGTAACGGTTTCAGGGCCGAGGAAGAAGCCAGGATCAGGCCCTTGTCCCCCACGCCCCGTAAAAATTCGGCGTTCTCATCGAGGCTGGGCCCTGATCCCACGATAAAGGCCGGCCGGGCCGGGAGGCGCCCCTTGAGAAACAGCAGGTCTGGAATTTCGGGAAAGAAGCCGGCGTTTTCGGCCAGATGTTTCAGGAAACGGGCGTCGGTATGGTCCCGGGTGCGCTCGATGACCGCCCGGCGGACAATCTCTTGGCGGGTATAATGGTCAAAGGCGCCAAACGCTTCCGGCTTCAAGGCCCGATAGCCTTCGGGAACGACCACGATGACCCCGTTGTGGCGGCCATACACCAAATCCCGGCTCACGGCCGTTTCGTATTCCCGCCATTCGGTGATGATGACCGGCGGTTCGCCGTCCGCGCCGTTCCAGACCGTGTGCCGGTCATAGATGTTTTTCATCTCCGGCACCGGCTCGAAGACCACCAGGCGAATGCCCGGGTACTTGTCCCGCAAGGCCTTGAGGTGATATCCCAGGCCCAGGCCGAAAATCAAGGCCAGGTCGGGTTCGCGGTCGGTCCGGTCCCGCGGGGATTTCTCCAGCCAGTCTTCGGCCTCCCGCCAAGGGTCGTCCTGACTGTGGATGACCAGGTGGTCATAGGTCAGGCCCGGCCCGGACGGGCCTTCGATAATTTGCGGGCCGGGCCGGGAGGCCTGACGGGCCCGGGCGAAATTGAGTTGGTATTGGTTGAAATCCATCGTCGGTCCCTCTCAATTCAGGCTCAGGTAGGAGGCCTGGGCGCCCTGGCTGTAGATATTGCTGAGGAGTTCGTCCTCGGGATGGTGCTGGAGGGTGGCCCCGGCCACTTCCATGGCCTCGGACGGCGCCCCGCAGTTCAGCAGCAGGCCGCTCAGGGTTCGCCCGACCTCCAGATCGGAAGGCCGGGCCTGATGGGCCGAGAGATAGAATTCAAACGCGGTCCACAGGGCCGGATCGTGGGGGATCAGGTTGAAGCCGGGAATAATCGGCTCTTCCATCTCCATCAGCGTGGCGGCAATGGGCAGCGCCGCTTCGAAGTGGAGATTGCCGGCGGTCAGTTCGGGAAATTCGCCGCCCAAGCCGGTGAAGGAGCCGAACCAGCGGGAAGCCTCGTCGGTCTGGCCCACACTCATGGCCAGAATCCCCAGGCCCAGGCCGGCCCGGCGGTAACCTTCGTCCCAGGCGCGGTTGAGCCAGCGGATGGCCTTGTCGGGTTCGCCTTTCAGGCGTCCGATATGGCCGAGCATGAATTTACCCTCCGGCGAGAGGCCCCCTTCCTCGGCCGCTTTCAAAAACAGGTTTTCAGCCCGGATGATGCGCTCTTTGCCGCTTTCGTTGGGCCAGCGCAGGGCGGTGAGGAAGAGGGTCCGGCCGGTCCGGTCCCAGGCCACCGGCCCGTGCGGGGCCCGGCTGAGGTTCAGGGCGGCCGCGGCGTTGAGCACGGTTTCGGCCCGGTGTTTGATGTCGTGTCCGCTTTGCACCTTTTCCCGGGCCCGGGCGGCCATTTTTTTCAGCCGGGCCTCGTCGGACAGCCAGTATTCGGCGGCCGTCATCAGTTCCTGAGGTTCGAACCAGGCAAAATCCTCGCCGGGATGGAAAAGCTCGCCCAAGTCGCCGCCGGCCTTTTCCGTGAACAAAACCGCTCCGCTGGCCATGGCCTCGAACATGCGGGTGGTCACCCCGGGGAAGAGGTTCTCGTTCAAAATCAAGCGGGATTGGCGATAGAGTTCGGCGCTCTCGTCGGGCCCCACCCAGCCGTCTTGCCGTGAGCCCAGGCTTTTGAGGCTGAAGCGGCGCGAAAGCTGCTTGACCAGCCGGCCGCGTTTGGGCCGGACCTTGTCGTCCAGGACCCCGACGAAACCGAAATCGTAAATCTTGGCCGGTTCTTCCTTGGCCTGCTGATACGCGCCGGCGCTGACCGCCACCGGCAGCCAGCGGGCGTCAAGGCCATAGGCGGTCAACTGGCCGACATAGGGCTTCTGGTCGACATAACACAGATCGAAGAGATGGGCAAAGTGCTTTTGCCACCAGAAGTTGATGGGCGTATCCACCGCGTAATAGATTTTGGGAATGTCCAATTCCTCCAACCCCTGGGGCCAGGCGTGCTGCCCGAGGTGGTCGGTGTAGACGACCACATCCGGCCGGTCGATGAGGTTGTGGTAAAAGTCGGCCAGGGGAAAGCCGTCGGCGTGGGGCGGGGCCAGCACCCGGTGGCCCTGGCTGACAAAAGCCTCGTGAAAATACTCACTGCCCAGACATAGGATATACATGCTGACCTCTCAGTCCTTCGGCCGGGCGCATCGGCCGACCGGGTTATAATCGTCGGGGATTTCCCCCGGTGTCAAGCTTTGTCGAATCGTTTTCACCGCCGGTTACCGACGGCCGCCCTGTTTCATGAAAAAATGTCCCGCACGTTTCCCATTATTAACCCGGCAACTGACGACGTCGGTTCTCGGATGATAAAGTCTAGTGATTTCGGGCTTTGCCGAAATCACGGGTACGGCTTATTTTGTTGCCGGAGTAATAACTCGCCGCCAGGCATTCCCGGCAGGGGGAATTTTCGCGGGCCTCCGGTCTGGTGAGCCGGACGGCCTCCTCCGACCGCCAGACAGCCAAAAGGCCGCTGGCCGCCAGGTTGCCCAAGGGCCGGAGCCGCCCGAAATCCGAGCAGCAGGGAAACAGATCCCCCGTTGCCTGAAGGGCCAGCCGGGTGAAGGGATCAGGGCAGAAATCTTGGCCCGGCCCGGCCTGATCGGCGGCCGCCTCGACCTGAAAGGCCGTGCTCTCCGCGCCCAGAATATTCAGATAGCGCTGGAAGCTGAGGTAATCGGCCAAGGGGCGGAAGAGGCGCTCGAAGGGCTCCCGATCCCCCTGGTTGTGGGCCATTTCCACAAAGCTGATCCGCAGGAGCGGGGTGACGGACCCGAGGCTCTGGCGGATCCGTAAAAATTCATTGATATTGCCCATCAGGACGGCCCAATCGCCCCCCGGCCGTACCCGGGCGTAGGCTTGGGGCCCGGCCGCGTCCACCGAAATCATCAGGCGGGTCAGGCCGGCTTCGATGAGGCGGCGGCTGACGGCCGGCGTCAGAAGGCGGCCGTTGGTGATGAGACTGATGTCCAAAAGGCCGGCCGCGCGGGCCTCGGCCACCCAGCCGGCCAGGTCGGGGACCAGTAAAGGCTCGCCGGTGAGGCCCAGCCGCAGGGCGGGGAGGCCAAAACCGGCGCCCTCGGTCAGAGCCTGGCTATATAGTTTCCGGTCTAAAAACAAGCCTTTGGTGAAACCAGGAAAAATGTGCCCAGTGGCCCCGGCCGGGCACATGGGGCATCGAAAATTACAGGCCGTGGTGACGTCCACATCTAAATGTAAGGGATGGTCCGGCCGCTCGCCGGCCTCGGCCAGGGCGAAGGCCCGCCGATATTCGACAAATTTTGGCCCCAGAAGCGCGCCCAGCGTCTCGTTGGGGTCGGTGGCGGTCGATATCTGACTGCGGCGGAGGGGTTCGGCCATGCGCATTCCTCAAAATCGTTCAAACTGTTTTCGAGCGTTTTTTCAGGGCAAGCTCGAGTCGGCAATATGATAAGCAAAAAATAGGCCAAAATACGGGGTGCCGTATTCCCCCGCTGGCCAGCGTTTTGATCAGCCGAGAATTTCGTTCGGCCAGAACATCCCCCTTCCGCCGACGTCAACGGTCCCAGGAGAACCCCCCTGGCCATGAATCAGCCAGAGGGGCGGTTCTCCGGACGTTTCATCATCGACGCTTCCAATGAAAAAGCCCCGCCTGGGCATAGCCAGGGCGGGGCTTGAATCGATTGCGTGGCGCTTAAACCGCGACGGTCAGGTATTTCCGTTCTTCGCCTTCCTCCTCCTCTTCCTCTTCGTCATCATCGTCATCATCATCGTCGTCATCTGAACGGCCTGGGCCGTCGACGTCGAAGCCTGATCATTTCAAAAAATGGCCCGGGGCCGGGTGCCGTCCTGGGGGCCGATGATGCCTTCACGCTCCATGTCCTCGATAATGCGGGCCGCCCGATTGTAGCCGATGCGCAGGTGGCGCTGCACGTGGGAAATGGTGGCCTTTTGGGTGCGGCGCACCAGTTCCACGGCCTCGTCGTATTTTTCGTCCCTTTCTCCCTCTCCGTCCTCGCCGCCCTCGGCCTCCGGCAGGGACAGGTCCTCCAGATAATCCGGGGGCCCCCACTGGCGGATAAAATCCGTGACCCGCTTGATTTCGTCGTCCGAGACGAAGGCCCCGTGGAGGCGCCGCAGTTTGCCCACCCCCGGCGGGAGGAACAGCATGTCCCCGGCCCCCAAAAGTTTTTCCGCGCCCATCTGGTCCAGGATGGTGCGGGAATCGATGCGGGAGGAGACCTGGAAGGAAATCCGCGTGGGCATGTTGGCCTTGATGATGCCGGTCAAGACATCCACCGACGGCCTTTGGGTGGCCAGAATCAGGTGGATGCCCGCGGCCCGGGCCTTTTGGGCCAGACGGGTGATATAGACTTCCACTTCCTTGGCCGACACCATCATCAGATCGGCCAATTCATCGATGATGATGACCAGAAAGGGCAGTTCCCTGGGCGGCTCCTGCTCGTCCCGCTCCCTGGCCGGGGCCCCGGCCTCGCCTCCGCGCCTGGCTTTGCGGTTCAGCTCTTTCAACTCGGCCCGGATCTTGTCGTTATAGGTCTCGATGTTCCGCACACCCTTTTCGGCCAACAATTTATAGCGCAGGTCCATTTCGGCCACGGCCCACTTCAGGCCCAAGGTGGCCTCCGCCGGGTCGGAGAGCACGGGGTAGATCAGGTGGGGAATATCCTTGTACAGGGCCAGTTCCACGCACTTGGGGTCGATCATCAAGAACCGCACCTCATCCGGCGAGGCCTTGTGGAGGATGGACATGATCATGGCCCCCAGACCCACGGACTTGCCGCTGCCGGTGGCCCCGGCGATGAGGAGGTGGGGCATCTTGGCCAGGTCGGCCACCACCGGGGCGCCCATGATGTCCACGCCCAGCACCAGGCTCAGGAGCGATTTGTTGTCCCGAAAGGCGGGGCTCTCCACCACTTCCTTGAAAGACACCAGCCCGCGCTTGGGGTTGGGGATCTCGATGCCGAGGGCGGCCTTGCCCGGCAGGGGAGCCACCACCCGGATGGAGATGGCCCGCATGGCCATGGTCAGGTCGTCGGAGAGGCCGGCCACCTTGGAGATCTTGATCCCGGGCGCGGGCTGGTATTCATACATGGTGATGACCGGGCCGCCGGACACCTCCAGCACCCGGCCCTCCACCCCGAAGTCGCGCAGCTTGTCCTCCAGGAGGTGGGCGTTGTCCGTCAGTTCCTGGTCCGAGAGCCCCGAGGCGTGCCCGACCCGATCGGGCGGCGGGTTGTCCAAAAGATCGGCGGGGGGGAGCCGGTACGGTCCGCCGGGCTCTTTGCCGGGAGCCGGCCGGGCCGGTTCGGAGGCGGCGGCCGGAACCGGGGCCGGTTTTTTGGCCGGCTTTTCCACAATGACCGGAGCCGGGGCCGGCGCGGACCGGACCGGGGCCGGGTCCGTCGGCTCGGCCTCGAGGCCCGGATCGGCCTTGGCCCGTCGGGGGCGGGGGGCCGGCTCTTCCTCGCCTTCATCCCCGTGAGGCCGGCCCCAGGGGAGATTGATTTTGACCAGGGCGACGGCCTGGCGCCCCAGGGCGGGCACGGCCACCACCACGCCCAGCCCGGCCACCAACGGCAGGATCAGGGCCGCCCCCACCCGGCCCAGAAATTCGGTGACCGCGCGGGAGAGGAACAGGCCAAAAGCCCCGCCGCCGCCCGGCGACCCGCCCGTCCCCGGACTGAGGAGGGACAGAAAGGCCAGGGAGGCGAACAGAAACAGCACCCAGCCAATGGTTTTCAACAGCCTCGGCTGGGTGAGCCGAATCCGCTTGAACGACAGATAGGCCAAGCCGGCCAGGGCCGGGATCGGCCAAAAAGCCCCGAGGCCAAAAGCGCTGGTGAGAACAGAGGCCAGGCGAAAACCGGCCCGGCCCATGACCGAGGGATCGGTGGGGCTGGAGGAGAGGAGGGCCACCAACACCACGGCCGCCGCCATGATCGCCATAATCGCCGGCACCTGGGGCGGCAGCTTGAAGCCGGCCGAAGCCCGGCCCGCGCCCTGGCCGTGGCCGGGGCGCTTTCCGTTCCTGTTTTTACCGTTTTTCGTGGAGGCCATCGATACTCTGCGTTCGTTCTCAATCCCAGCCGGCTTCAGGATCGTCGTGATCGTGGACCCGGTCCAGGGCCGGCTGATAGGCCGGGTCCCGCTCCAGGGCGGCTTTGAAATGGTTCAGGGCCTCCTGGGGCCGGCCGGTCTCCTCGGCCACCCGGCCCAGTTGATAGGGGACCTCCGGAGCCCGGCTGCCGTATTCCAGGGCCAGGGTCAAGTGGTGCTCGGCCCCGCTGAAATCCCCCAGGGTGAAGAGCAGCCGCCCCAGCCGCTGCCGGTACAGGGTATTGGTGGGGTCGATTTCCACACTCCGCTGAAAGAGGGATTTGGCCACTTCCAGGTCGTTGGTCAGGTCCACAAAAAGCGCCCCCAGGGCCGACAGGGAATAGGCGTCGTTGGGGGCGGTCTTGACCGCTTTTTTGAAGGCCCGGGCCGCGCCCTGGTAGTCGTGGGCCAGCATCAACGCCTCGCCCAGGAGGCGAAAGACTATCGGCCGGGTGTCGCTCAGTTCGCCGGCCCGCTTCAGGGCGGCCAGGGCCCGGTCGAGGTGGCCCAGTTCCAGGGCGGTCCGGCCGAGGTGGAAGAGGGATTCGAAGTTGTCCGGCGCCAGTTCGGCGGCCCGGCCCAGGGCCTCCTCGGCTTCCACCAGCCGTCCGGCCAAAAGGTGGGTATAGCCCAGGTTATAGTGGGCCATCATGTCGCGGGGGGCCAGTTCAATGATCCGGTCAAAAATTTCCAAGGCCCGGCCGGCGTCGCCCAGGCGGCCGTAGCACACCCCCAGGCTGTTGAGGAGATTGAGGTGGTCGGCGGCCAGAGACAGGCCCCGCTCATACTCCCGAATGGCTCCCATGAGGTCGCCGCCTTCGAAGTACCGGTCGCCGCTGATGTTCAGAGCCAAGGGGCCGAACACCGCCACCTGGCCGAAGCCGGAAAAGGAGGCTTCGCTCAGGGCTTTGAGGCCGTCTTCCACCAGATCCTCCGGAGAGCCGCCGGCCCGGCCGGGACTGAAGACCAGGCCCAAAGACACCGGGCCGGATTCCCGCAGATCGTCGGCCAGCCGGTGGGCCGCCGGCCCCAGTTCGGCCTGCGCGCCCTCGGGCCAGGCCAGGGCCAGGATATCGCTCCGCCACCAGGTCATGAGCGGGGTGGCGGGGAGGCTGGCGGCGACTTTCTCGAAGGCGAAGGCCAGGAGCCGGTCGGCCTCCTCCCGGCCCAGGACGGCCAGGTTTTTCTCAAAGCCGTCCAGCCGGGCCAGGACCAGGGCCAGAGGCCGGGATTTCGCCCGGGCCAGACCGGCTGAAAATTCCTCGCGGCCGGGCAGTTCGGCCAGAAACCCGGGAGCGGCGGCGGAACGGCGCTCACCGGCCGCGGCCGGGTCGCTCCTGCGGGAAAAGGTCAAATGGTCGCCGGCCACGATGCGCCGGGCCGGTTTGTGGCCGCTGAGGTGGCCCAGGGAATAGCTGTCGGCGGTTTCGAACAGGGTTACTTCGCCCTTGTATTCCGGCTCGGCCCCGGGACGTTCCGTCGGGGAACTGATGAGAAAAACCTGGCCGGCGGCCGCGCCCGTGGCCCGGCCCAGATTGACCACCACCCGGTCCAGGGGCAGAACTTGGATCACCTGTCCATGGCTTTCCAATAAATCCCCAAAGGCCACGCCCACGGCCGCGCCCCGGCTCTGGCGGGCCTGGAAGAGGGCGGCCCGCGCTTTATCCTCCAGAACGCGGGCCTGGCGGCGCAGCCGGCCGGGTTCCGTGGTCTCCGACGCGCTGTCTTCGTTGGCCAGGTCATGGGGGTAGCGGGCCCAGGCGGCCACCGGCCGGGAGGCCGGGTCGGCGGTCAGTTGGGCGTCGAGGGCGTTTTCCAGGCTGAGGCGGATCTCTTCCGGCCGGCCTTCCACCAAAAAGCCCAGCCGGCGGGTACCCAAACGGCTGAGGTGCCGGCTGGGCAAATGCTCGGCCAGCCGGGCGGCCAGCTTGGAGAGCGCCGAATGGGGCTCGGGGGCTTCCCGCAGTTCCACCATGACCAACAGGAGCTCCGAGGCCGGGCCGCCATCCATGCTCAGGCTTTTCACCGCGCCCTCCCGGCGCTGGGACAGGGCTTTCAGGAGCCGGTGGTGAAAATAGTCCCGGCCGTAAAGTCCGGTCTCGCGGTCGGTCAAAAGGGCCTTTCTCAGGGCCATGGTCTCCAGCCCCTGGCGGATCAGGACCGGCCGCGTTTCCTCATACCCCGGCGGCGGGGCCAGGCCCAGGGGGTTGGCCACGATCAGGCGGCCCAGCTCCCGGCCTTTATATATCAAGGGGTGCTCCGCTTCGAGCGGCTCCGCTTCCGCTGGCGCGGGTTCATCCGGGGCCAGAAGCCAGGCCCGGCGGTCCGGCCAGAAGGCGGAGAGGTCCTCAAGAAATTTGGGGCCGAACCGTCTGAGGTCGGCCGGGGTCAGGCGCGAGCCGCGCCGGGGTTCAAACATGGTCGCACACCTCTTGTCGCCGCACAAAAACCATCCGGTGTTTTCGTAACGTAAAAACATGTTGATTATAAAAGCCGTTCACGGCCAAGGGATCGCCATTCACGCGGGAAAGGGGTTCGGGCCCGTCAGACGCAGCCTTCAGGTTTCGGCAGTCCGGCCATTTTGCAGGCGCCCTTGCCCGGTCCGGAGGGGAAAAGTTCATAGATGTATTTCAGTTTGAAGCCCGTGACGTTGGCCAGAATACGGACCATGGGCGCGATGCCGTTGGCCCGGTAGTACTCCTGGAGCATTTCGATGACCGCCCAGTGATCCTCGGTCAATTCGTCGATGTCTTCCTGAAGGCGGATATGGTCGACCCATTCGGGTCCCCACAACTCCATATCCGTCAAAAAACCCTCTTCGTTCACGGGAAAAACCTTACCCTGGTGTTCCACGGTCGGCATGCGGCGTCCCTCCTTTCCCGGCTCTCTCTTTACAATCTTATAATTATTATGGATACGAGCGATTATGTCAAGAGGCGACAGCGGCGGCGGCGGCGGCGGCGCCCCTTTTCTTTGGCCACTGTTTGATGTAGAATATTTACATATGGAAAAAATCACTGCCGAGAGGGGCGCATGCGGGCTTATGTTCATGATCATCAAAAAGTCCATGATCTGTTTGCCGGCATCATCAACCGGCTGAGCCAGAGTATTCCCCCCGCGGAGCTGATCACCGGGCTCCTTAAAGACGTCTGCGAACATTTCCACTTCGGCTGCGGCCTGATTTACGAGGCCGACCACACCGGGGCTTTCCATCTCAAAGAAAGCCATTCCATTCTGGGGGACCACCCGGCCTTTCAAATCTCTTTTCGCCTGGAAGAGTTTTTGGCGCGGGCCGAGATCGGCCGCCTGGCCGGGGGCGACTTCTGGCTGGTTTCCGCCCAAACCTCCGACACCCCTTTGCTGCGAGGGTTGGGGCGCTTGTTCCCCACCGCCAGTTCCCTGGCCGTGGTCCCGGTGGTCAAAAGCCGGGGCCAGCCGGTGGGGCTGGTGGTCATGCTGGACCGCCGCCAGGAGATCCTGGCCGACCGGGCCTCGGCGGAAGCCGCCCACGCGGTGCTGAACCTCTTGGCCAACCACGTCAAAACGCGGCTGGTCCAGCAGGGGCTGGCCTACGCTCAGGCTTCCCTGACCTCCATATTGGATCACATGGGCCTGGATATTTACGTCATCGATTTTCATACCCATGAAATCCTCTTCGTCAACCGGTCCACGGCCGAACCCTACGGCGGGGCGGAAAAGATTTTAGGCCGCAAGTGCTGGGAGGCTTTTTATCCAGGCCGCTCCACCGTCTGCGATGTCTGCCCCCAGGAGAGACTGCTTGACGAAAACGGCGAACCCGCCGGAATCCAGAGCTGGGATTACCAGCGGCCTGCGGATGGCGCCTGGTTTCGGGTTTTCTGTTCGGCCTTCCGTTGGATCGACGGCCGTCTGGCCCAGGTGGCCTCCAGCCTGGACATCACCGAGAACAAGCGGCAGGAAGACCTCATCAACCGCCTGGCCTATTTCGACCATTTGACCCAATTGCCCAATCGGCGTAAACTGATCCTGGACTGCGGGCCCTCCCTCGAGGCCCTCCGGACGAACGGCGGCCAGGCCTGGTTCGTCTTCTTCGACCTTGACAAATTCAAGGAGGTCAACGACACCCTGGGCCACCAGACCGGGGATGAACTGTTGAGCCGCGTGGGTTGGGCTCTGGAGGCCGACCCCCTGACCCACGGGCGCGGCTATCGTCTGGGCGGCGACGAGTTCGTGCTGTATTACGAAAATGCGGGCCGGGAACTGGTCGATCGGGTTTTGGATTTTTTGCTGGACCGGTTTGACCGGCCCTGGGATTTGACCCGGGCCCGGCCCCGGTGCCGGGCCAGCATCGGGGTGGCCCATTTTCCCACAGACGGGGAGGACATAGAGTCTCTGCTGTACCGAGCCGATCAAGCCATGTATCAGGCCAAGCGGGCCGGCCGGAACCGGGCCGTATTCACCACCGGTGAAGTGTACCAGGGGCCTCATCGTGAAAAACGTTCCCGGTTGGCTTGAAGAGTTGTGAAAACGCATACACACACCGCCGGCCGGAACCGCCATATTTTTAGGCCATAAACCGCGAGGCCGGAAACGCCGGCCAAGAGGAGAACGTCATGAAACTTGTCACCATCCTGGTCTTCGCCGCCCTGGTCGGCGGCGGTGTCTGGTCGCTCACCGGCGCGGCCGCCGTGGCCGCGGGGGAAAAATATGTCCGCCAGTTCTCGGTGGGTGAGGTGACGGTCGTGCCTATTCTGGACCGGGCCAGCCAGATGCGGGCCGAGCAGTTTCAGGGCCCTTTGGCCGAGGAAAAAAAACTGGCCCTGATGCCCGGCGGCCTGGCTCCGGCTTCGGTCAACGTGTTTTTGCTCAAAGGGCCTTTCGGTCAGGTGCTGGTGGACGCCGGCTGGGGGCGCTCCGGACCCGGTGAGAACCTGTTTCCCGAGCGGCTGAAACAGGCCGGCTCCAGCGCCGGGGACATCGACCTGGTGGTGTTGACCCACATGCACCCCGATCATATCGGGGGGCTTTTGGACGGCCGGGCCCCGGCTTTTCCCAGGGCCCGCATTTTAGTGGCCGGGCCTGAATGGGCCTATTGGAGCGGAAAAGTGGCTGAAGCCACGGCCGCGTCCGCCGCCGAACCGGCGGATACGTCCGCCGGCCAGTGGGCCCAGGCGGTCGAAGAGTCCGCCGCCGCGCCGGTTGAGCCGGAGAATCTCGCCGAAACGTCCGCGCCGGCCGCGCCCGCCGATCAGCCGGCCGAGGCGGCCGGACCGTCCGCGGCGGCCGTTGATAGCCAGCTCGTTGCTCCGGCCGACCTGCCCGCGGCGGCCGTTGATAG
The DNA here is from genome assembly GCA_031556115.1 of Candidatus Adiutricaceae bacterium. Classification (GTDB taxonomy): domain Bacteria; phylum Desulfobacterota; class Desulfarculia; order Adiutricales; family Adiutricaceae; genus Adiutrix. Next base: position 6,412 of record JAVBTP010000178.1, on the reverse strand, counting down.
CCAGCCCGTTGCTCCGGCCGACCTGCCCGCGGCGGTCCTGGCCGCCTATCAGGGCCGCGTCGACACTTTTGGCTTCAACCAGGAGATCCTGCCCGGCCTTCTGGCCATGGCGGCCACGGGACATACTCCGGGGCACACGGCTTTTTTGCTGAAGTCGCAGGGGCGGCAACTGCTTTTCATCGGCGACCTGATCCACGCCGCCGCCCTGCAATTCCCCGAGCCCGAAGAGTGCGCCAGTTTCGATATGGACCCGGTTCTGGCCGTGGAGACCCGCCGGGCGCTTTTACAAATGGCCGCTCTGGAAAATATACCCATCGCCGGCGCGCATATTCCCTACACCGGCTTGGGCCGAGTGAGGGAAAGCGGCCAGGGGTTCGCGTTCACCCCGATCCAGGAAGTGTCGGACTGACCACTGACTGTGAAAGTTGCCCGGTTCCCGTTTCCTGAACTCGTGAGACCATGCGGCGGGGGAAACGGGAACCGGGCCACCTGTTTCATGAGAGCGCTTTTCTATTCTGAGGTACCCCATGCGACTGAAAATATTTTTGACTTTTCTGGCCGCGCTCTGGACCGCCCCGGCGGTGGCCGCCCAGGCTCAAGAGGCGGCCGGCACAATCATCGTCCCTCCGCCCGTTCCTCCCGCGCCGGTGGCGTCCCCCCCTCGCCCCCAGGTGGAAAAGATCGGGCTGGACGTGGTCATCGACGGCCAGAAGGCCGCCTGCGTCCTGCAATACGTGCTGTATAACCCGGCCGACCGGCCGTTGGAAGTGGACTTCCTGGCCCCTCTGCCCGAAGGCGGGGCCGTGACCGGCCTGACCCTCATGGACGGCCAGGCCGAACTGCCGGGCCGGATTTACGGCCGCGACGAGGCCTGGGAGGTTTATAGGGAAATCGTCTCCAAGCTGAAAGACCCGGCCCTTTTGGAATACGCCGGCCGCGACACCTATCGGGCCCGGGTCTTCCCCTTGCCGGCCAAGGGGCGCCGGACCTTGGAACTCCGCTTCGATTATCTGGCGCCCAAAAGCGACGGTCGAGCCTCCTTCGGCTTTCCCCTGGCCGGTCCCCTCACCGCCGGCCGCCAGCCGGAGGTGGAGGCGCATCTGACGGTCAAAGCGGTTCCCGGCTTGGCCAATCTCTATTCTCCCCTGGCCGGGATGAAGATCGATCATCAGCCGGGGCAAGATGCCCTGGTGACCTTCACCAGCGAAAAGGCCCCGGTGCCGAACCATTTCCGCCTCTTTTTCCAGACCGGCTCCGGCCCCATGGGCGGCCTGGTTTTGAGCCACCGGCCCGACCCCGGGGACGACGGCTTTTTCCTCTTCCTGGCCGAGCCGGCGCTGGACCCCGCGGCCAAAATCGAGGCGGCCAAAAAAGTCATCTTTGTCCTCGACAAATCCGGCTCCATGAGCGGGCCCAAGTTCGAGCAGGCCAAGGGCGCTTTGCGGTTCATCCTCGAACGCCTCGACGCCCGCGACCTTTTCAACCTCGTGGACTACAACGACCGGGTTTCCGCCTGGAAGCCGGAAGCGGTGGACATGAGCCCCGGGAACCGCCGATCGGCCCTGGCCTATGTGGACCACCTCCGCGCCGGCGGGGCCACCGACATCGAGGCCGCGCTCGAGACGTCGTTCAGCCTGGCCGGCGATCCGGGCCAGCCCGCGTATCTGGTCTTTCTCACCGACGGCCAACCCACCTCGGGGGAGGAGAACGAACTGAAGCTGGCCGAATTGGCCCAAAAGGCCAACCCCAAGGACGCGGCGCGTCTCTTTGCCTTCGGCCTGGGGTTTGATGTCAACTCCCGCCTTTTGGACCGGCTCTCGGGCCAGGCCGGGGGCGCCAGCGTCTTCGTCGACCCGGATGAGGATCTGGAAGCCAAGGTCTCCGCCTTCTTCTCCCGCCTGACCGCGCCGGCCCTGACCCGGCCGGCCCTGACCGCCGACCGGGCTCTCAACCGGCTGTTGCCCGAGACCTGCCCCGATCTTTTCGTGGGCCAGCAACTGGCCCTGGTGGGGCGGTATCCCGTCGGCGGGGCGGCCACCCTGACCCTTGGCGGCCGCCAGGGCGAGGCGGAAAAAGTTTTCAAATTTACCGTGGACCTGGCCGAGGGGCCGAACCCGGACGGCCAGTTCATCGCCGGGCTCTGGGCCCAGCGCCGCATCGGCCAGTTGATCGACCGGATCGACCTGGCCGGTGGAAAACCCAATCCGGAACTGGTGGCGGAACTGGTGGCTCTTTCGAAAAAGTACGGTATCCTGACACCCTACACCAGCTTTTTGGCCCTGGAAAATCAGGACATCACCCGCGAGGCCGACCTGGCCCCCCTGGCCGCGGAGAACCTGGCCGCCATTGGCGAGACTGTGGGGAAGAGCGCCAACTATCAGCGGGCGGTGAAGGGCGAGATGAGGGCGGCGGTCCAGGCCCAGGCCCCGAAAGCCGCCGCCGCCGTCCAGGCCGAAGCCGAGGCCCTGGCCCAGCTTGACCAGGCGGTGGCCCGGTCCGGCGAGGGCCGCCTTTACCCGCCCCGGCAGTGGGCCGGGCAAACCTTCTTTTTCAAAGACGGACAATGGCGGGCCGAGAGCCTCGACGAAGCCGCGCTCCGTGATCCTAGGGTGATCCGGCAATTGTCCGAGGACTATTTCGCTTTGGCCCGAAAGTTGGGCCCCGAGGAAATGGTCTGGTTGTCCCAGCCTGAACCGGTGGCGTTTCAAAATGACGGGGTGACGTATCTCATCGAGCCGGCTTCCTGAAATCGGAAAAAAAAGGAAAAGAAATATGCTTAAAACCAGCGCCCGCAACCACTTCACGGACACCGTCAGCCATTGTGAAACAGGCGCGGTCAACGGCGAGGTGGCCATCAAGCCGCCGGGCGGGCAGACGGTGGTGGCCGTCATCACCAACGCCAGCATCAAGAATCTCGGCCTGAAGGCCGGCGACCGGGCCACCGCCCTGGTCAAGGCCTCCCGCGTCATCCTGGCCACGATGTAACCCGGGGCCGGGAAGTTTCCGCTTTCGCGCCGAAAACGTAACGCCAACCCTTCACTCAATCAATCCGCTCCCTTTTCCGCCCCCGAATGGTATAATGCGACGGAAAATCGGCGGCCGGTTTGGTTGGCCGCCGCTTTTTTCCTTTCGGGAGAAAATTCGAGATCAACGAAAGACGGCGGCGAGAGTCCATGAGCCTGTTCGAAAAACTGCAAACCGTGATCATGTTGGCGGCCGCCGGCCTGGGGCTGGCGGTGGGGCGGCTCGTCCCCGGGGCCGAGGCCTTGAGCGCTTTAATCACTCCGGCCCTGATGGCCATGCTTTTCGGCCTTTTCCTCGGCATCCCGCTGGATAACCTCAAAGACGGTTTTCAGGATATCAAATTCATCTCCGCCAGCCTGGCCGTGAATTTCCTGTGGGTGCCCGTTCTGGGCTGGGGCCTGGGGAGTCTGTTTCTGGCCGACTCCCCGGCCTTGTTTCTGGGCTATCTCATGCTCCTGGTGACCCCCTGCACGGACTGGTACCTGGTCTTCACCGGCCTGGCCCGGGGGAACGTGCCGCTGTCGGCCGCGCTGCTGCCCATAAACCTTTTGGTCCAGGTGCTGCTGCTGCCGGTCTATCTCTTGATTTTCGCGGGGCTCGTCGGCCGGCTGGATTGGGAATTGTTGGCCGGAAGCATCGTGCTGGTGCTGGTCCTGCCTTTTGGCCTGGCCCAAGCGGTTCGGCGTTTCGGGGCGCAAGGCGGATTGGTCCGCCATTGGCTGGCGAGAATTTTTACCGGCGGGCAATTTTGGTTTTTATGGACGGCCATCGCGGCCATGTTCGCTTCCCAGGCCGGCCGGCTGGCCGGCCAGAGCGGCTTGTTTCTCAAGCTGTTCGTCCCGGTGGCTCTGTTTTTTGTGATCAATTTCGGGGCGGGCCGGCTGGTGGCCCGGCTGCTGAAATTTTCTTTTCCTGACTCGGTGAGCCTCAGCCTCACCACCCTGGCCCGCAATTCCCCCATATCCCTCGCCATTGCGGTGACCACGTTTCCCGATGAACCGCTGATCGCTTTGGCTCTGGTTATCGGCCCGCTGATCGAACTGCCGTTTCTGGCGCTCATCAGCCAGGTGCTGCGGTGGCTCGACCCGGGGCGGCCCGGCGCTTGAAAAAAACCCGATAGTCATCCCTCAAGGTGGTCAAAGATACCCTGCCCACCCTGAAGCCGCTTGAATTGAGGTAACCGCAATAACAAGATGTTTATTGCGGAACTGGATGAATTTTCGGAGATCCCTAAACCCAGCCTTTCTCTGTAAGCACCTGCGCGGCCAGTTGTATTTGCCGAGGAGTGAATTGCCGTTTGCGGTTGTTCCAGTTATAAACGGTGTTTTTTATTTCGCTCATACCGAGGTTAGTTCCCGGCCTTTGCTTGGCCATCGCTTCACGGTCGCACAACAAGCAACCATCGGCGACAATCGAAGGCAGCCGATCAATATGGACAATATGATAGATTTTAGGATTTTGAGGAATCATTCCATTTTATCTCAAGATATCGGCCATAAGGCTTGGTTGCTTTCAACCCTGAATATCACCGAAAACGTCCGGCAGCAGTTCCTTGAATCGGGCCAGGATCATTTTCATGATCTCCCGCATCTGGGGGTGCGAGGCCGGGGCGCAACGCAAAGCCAACACGTGCCGCCACTCGCGGAGGTTGGCGGTCATGACGATTTCCGTCTTCAAACTGTTGGGCAGCACCGTGCGGGCTTCCTGGGCCGTGGCCCCGGCGGCGGTGAGGTCCAGATAGGCCTGTTCGGCCGCTTCCATGGCCGCCAGCCACAGACGGTATTTTTCCGAACCCCGCTCGAAGAACAGGGGCTCGATCACCACCAGGCCTCGACCCTCCGGCCCCCGGCCGTAGTTGACATAGCGGGTGCTCTCCTGGCTGAAGGAGGCCAGGCGGTGGCGCACCAGCTCATGGGTCACCCCCCGGTCGCACACCAGGCGCAGGGAAAGGCTTTCGTGCTCGATGACCGAATGGTGGCCGCTCTTGATAATAGTCCTGACGAAGGCCCCGGCCGAGTCCGCGGTGATGCGGCCTTCGGAGCGGTAACAGGTGCGGCCGGCCCGTTCGAGGCGGGCCAATATGGCCGGCGGATCCACGGGAGTCAAAATTTCGAATGCAGGCGGAACTATTTTCATAAAACCTCTTGAGGGGATTTTTAAAAATTCCCTTGATTGACAAGGTATTCCGAGGGAATCTCGCTGAGCCAGCGCCCCTTTGAGGTCCGGCCCGCTTCCTCGGCCAGCCTTTCGAACAGGTCCCAGACGCCGGCCTTGGTCCCGGCCGGGAGTTGAGCGGAGCCGGAACCTGTCAACCTTGCCGTGATCATGTTGAAGCCGTCCAGGCTGGAGGCGTTCAAATACAGGTAGGCCACGTGAAAGCAAAAAATTTTCAGGCCCGGCCGATCCCAGTTGGGAAGGGCCAGGCGATCCAGGGGCAGGCGGCGGGCCAGGTGGAGGTGGTCGCTGGCCCAGACCGGCCAGCGTTTCAGGCGGCCCACCTGAAAACCCATGATCCCCGGATGGTAGGGGAGAATCAGGGAGCTGTCGTGCTCAAAACCGTTTTGGACCATCAGCCGGGAGAGGTCCGAGTGCCAGTGGAAGCGGTGGGTCCGCACCGCCCGGGCCGTGGAAAACGCCCGCCGGTAGCTTTTGAGAATGTCGCCTTCGGCCGCCAGGGCCGCCGCGTCGTGTTCCGGACCGGCCTGGTCCATCTCGCCGCCCTCGGCCCGGCCGGCGAACCGGCGGGACAGGTCGGGGTGGCAGCCGACTTCCAATTCCGGCCAGAAGGGCAGAGGGCTGGGGGCGGAAAAAAAGACCGTGGTCTTTATTTTCAGGGCTCTGACCTTTTCCAGAACCACGCGCGTGGCCTCCTCCGGAGCCCAGTCGGTGTCGATGGTCAGGAGAATCATGTTTCGGCCTTTCGAGGGGCCTTGATGACGGGCGAAGCTTTGGGTTTGGCCCGATCCAGCCGGACCTTGGCCACCCGGTCCAGTTCCTGATCCAACAGGTTGAAGAGGGTTTTCAGAACCCGGACCGCGCTTTTGGCCGGCGCGCCCTGGCGGCGGCCGCGTTCGTCGAGATAGAGGCCCCGATCCAGGGATATGCCCAAAGCCCGCGCCCGGGGGTGGCCCGCCAGGCCGGGCGGCAAACAGGCCCCGTGGTCCTGGGGCCAGTTCAGTTCCGGCCACCAGCGAAACGCGCGAAAAACGTCACCGGCCAGGTAGGCCAGCCCCTTCGGAGTCGCCTTTTTTTCAGTGCCGATACAGGCCTGGGGCCGGGGGTACTTTTTATTTTTTTCAAAGGCCCAGGGGGTGGAATTGAAGGAGCGGAGGGTGATCACCAGGACGAGGGGATTTTCCTCCAAACGCCGCCGGGCCTCTTCCTCGAT